>JASHYQ010000042.1 GCA_030042955.1 Thermoplasmata archaeon | reverse complement strand
GTCCCGGTTCCACCGGCGGTCGGTCCCGCTCCGTAAGGGCGACACCGTGCGGGTGATGAAGGGGAGCTATGTCGGCCGCGAGGAGCGGGTCCAGAAGATCGACCGACGCGGCTACACGGTCACGCTCGACAACGTCACGCTGAAGAGCGGCGAGGAGAAGCTCAAACCGCTGCCGATCCGCACGAATCACCTGCTGGTCGTCCGCCTGAACCTGGCGGACGAATGGCGACGGGAGGCGCTCAAGGTGCGGCCCGAGGAGCTGACGCCCGAGGAGCGCGGGGAAGCCCCCGAGCCCGAGGCGGAGGCGGAGGAGGCCCTCCCGGCGCCGTCGGGCGAGCCAGAGACGGTCGCCGCGACCGAGGCGGAAGAGGCTCCTGAGGCCGACGAGCCCAGCGAGGCGGACGAGGCCGACGAGGCCGAGGAGAAACCCGAGCCGGTCGCTCCGAAGACTCCCGCGAAGCGCTCGGCCAAGCCGAAAACCAAACCCGCGGCCGAGAAGGAGGACTCCTCATGACGTTCCGGCTGAAGCGCGGTGCGGCCCCCCGCACCTGGACCATCCCCCGGAAGGGGACGAAGTGGGTGAAGCGCCCGGGTCCGGGCCCGCACCCCCAGCACCAGTCGGTCCCGCTCCAGATCGTCCTCCGCGACGTCCTCGGGATCGCGCGCACCACCCGGGAGGCCCTGATCCTCGCTCGGGAGGGCCACGTGCAGGTCGACCATCGGGTCGTGAAGGACCTCGACCGGGGGCTCGGGCTGATGGACACGCTCTCCCTCTCCGCTCCGCTCGACGCCCATTATCGGATGGTGAAGAACCGCCGCGGCAAGCTCGTGCTCGTGAAGATCCCCTCGCCGGAGGCGGGGCTCAAGCTCGGCCAGGTTCGGTTCAAGCACACGGTCCCCTCGGGCCGCGTCGAGGTGACCCTCCACGACGGCCGCAACCTGCTCGTCGCCCCCTCGACCCCCTACCGGGTCGGCGACACCGTCAAGATCGAGGTCCCGACCCAGAAGGTCGTCGACCACTACAAGCTCGCCCCCGGAGCCCTCGCGTTCGTCTCCGGCGGCTCGCACGTCGGCGAACTGGCCCGGGTCGACCGGATCGAGGTGCGCAACTCCTCCCACCCCAACCTCGTCCACTTCCAGGAAGGGTTCTCCACCACGAAGGAGTTCGTCTTCGTGGTCGGGCAGAAGGCGCCCGAGGTCACCGTCGCGGAGGGCATTGACCGATGAGCGCCCCCGAGACCAGCGTACCGCCCGCCCCGCCAGCGACCCCGCTGCCGACCGGCATGCGCGCCATCCGCGTCATCAAGGTGGTCGTGAACTGCGGGGTGGGCGAGTCCGGCGAGGCCCGCACGAAGGCCGAGAAGGTCCTCCAGATGGTCACGCACCAGAAACCCGTCGCGACCCGGGCCCACTCCACCAACCGCGACTTCGGGATCCGGCAGGGGCAGGAGATCGGCGCGAAGGTGACCCTCCGAGGGACGGTCGCCGTCGACTTCCTGCAGCGGGCCCTCGAGGCGCGGAACCGCCAGCTCGACGCCGACTCCCTCGACCGAAACGGAAATTTCTCGTTCGGCATCGCGGATTACACGGACTTTGCCGGGATGAAGTACGACCCGGCGATCGGCATCCACGGGATGGACGTCGCGGTCGAGCTCGGCCGCGCGGGCTATCGCGTCCGGAACCGACGGCTCCAGTCCCGGCCCCTCCCGCCCGCTCTCCGCTCCACCCGGGAGGAGACTCGGGCGTACCTCACCAGCGCGTTCGGGGTCACGCTGCTCGACTGAGGGAGGACCGATGAAACCGAAGAAGATGTTCGGGCGGAAGGTCGGCTGCCTCCGGTGCGACCGCAAGCGCGGGATCGTGCGCCGGTACGGGCTCCACCTCTGCCGGCAGTGCTTCCGCGAGGTCGCGGTGGACCTCGGGTTCCAGAAGTACCAGTAGGAGGTTCCCCATGCAGCACGACCTACTCAACGACGCGCTCGTCACCCTCCGTCACGCCGACCAGGAGGGGAAGCCGACCGTCGAGCTCCGCCCGACCTCCCGGCTGATTGCCGAGGTCCTCCGGATCTTCCGCGAGCACCGGTACATCGAGGAGTTCACCTTCGTCCCGAACGGCCGCGGCGGCCAGTACGACGTGAAGCTCGCGCGCCGGATCAACTCGTGCGGCGTCATCAAGCCCCGCATCTCCGTCCCGTACGACCGGCTCGAGCGGTTCGAGGCGCGGTTCCTTCCCGCGCAGGACTTCGGCCTCCTCGTCCTCTCTACCAACCAGGGCGTCATCTCCCACACCGAGGCGCGCGAGAAGAAGATCGGAGGTCGGCTGCTCGCCTATGTCTTCTGAGTCCGACCGCACCCACGCCGTCGTCGAGCTCCCGAAGGGGGTCACCTTCACGGTCCACGGACGCCGCCTGGTCGCGAAAGGCCCCCTCGGCACCATCGAGCGGCCGTTTCCCTCCGACGTCCTCGCTCTCAAGGTCTCCGGCGGCAAGCTCACCCTCACCCTCGGGCTCGCACCCGGCCGCCGGGCCTCGCAGGCCCTCCTCGGCACCTGGGCGGCCCACGTCCGCAACCTGGCCCGGGGCTTGACGGTCGGGGTCGAGGCGAAGATGAAGGTCGTCGCCGCTCACTTCCCGATGAAGGTCGCGGTCAAGGGCGAGGAGCTCGTGATCGAGAACTTCCTCGGGGAGAAGTACCCCCGGACCTCGCACCTCGTGCGGGGGACGAAGGCCCAGGTCGAGGGCGAGTTCGTCATCCTCTCGGGGACCGACGTCGAGCAGGTCGGCCAGAGCGCCGCCAACATCGAGCGGACGACCCGGATCCGCGACTACGACCCGCGGGTCTTCCAGGACGGCATCTACCTCACCGAACGGGCCCACTTCAAGGAGGCGAGCTGATGGCCGACGAGACCCCGTCGCCCCCCGCGACGCCCCCGACCGACTCGGGCCCGGCGCCCGCCCCGAAGCCACGCTCCCGGGCGGCCCCGAAGAAGAAGCCCGCGGAGGAGACGGCGCCGGCGAGCCCTCCCGCCAAGGCCGGAGCGACGCCCAAGGCGGCCCCGGCGAAGCCGACGGCCGTTCCGAAGAAGGCCCCCGAGAAGCCCGCCGAGACCGACGAGGAGGAGACGGGCGCCCGCAAGCACCCGACCCTACCGGCCGAGACGCTCGCCCTGCTCCGGGTCCGACGCACCCGACGCCGGCAGCAACCGGTCTTCTTCCGCCAGGCCTCGGGCCGGTACTACCGGATCGGACGGGACGGTGCCTGGCGGCGACCCCGCGGCCTCCAGTCCAAGCAGCGCCGCCATTACGGCTACCGCTCCCTGGTCGTCTCGATCGGCTACGGCTCTCCGGCCCGGGTCCGGGGCCTCTCACCGAGCGGCTACCGGCCCATCGTCGTCCACACCGACTCCGAGCTCGAGGCGCTCGACCCCAAGCTCCAGGCTGCCATCATCGCCCGGACCGTCGGCACGCGTCGGCGCC
>JASHYQ010000041.1 GCA_030042955.1 Thermoplasmata archaeon | reverse complement strand
CGTGGACCTCCATGCCCTCTCGGTCCAGTACGAGCGGGCTTAACCGTGTCGGCGGAGCCCCGGACTGCAGCCGAGGAAACACGGTTGCGCGGCGGACAAGCCGGCCCCCGGGGTGAGACCCGCCCGAGCTGGGAGGGGGAAGGAGGAGCTGGTCCTTCCGGGAATTCCGGCGACCAAGACCCCTGGGGGTATCCCGCGCTAGCGTCCCACGGGACCCGTCCCCCATGCGCGAGGGGACTTCCAACCCCGCACGAGCTGCATTGACGGGCCGCCCGGCCCCTGCCACTCGGGACCGCACCTTAGACTATGGGCCGCTCGTCGTCGGAGACGAGGGCCTGGGCGGGCATGGACGAGCCGACCGGCGGCTGCCGGCTCGCCGCTTCCGACTGAAGGCGTTCGAGCGTGATTCCACGAATGTACGGGCGGGCTCCGATTGGAGAGAGGGCCGTCGTGATGAGGCCCACGCCTGCTACGACCGTGAAGGTCGCGGTATCGAAGATGCCGTCGGTGAGGAGGATCGTCGCCATCGCGAGCTCGACCGCCCCTCGGCTGGTGAGCAGCCATCCCGCGGCCATCGACTCCTTCTTGGACCACGCCAAGCTCCGCGTCACAATCGCGCCCATCCCGATCTTGACGCTCAGGGCAAACAGACAGAGGGCTGCGAAGAGGAGGATGGTCAGGGGCGAAGAGAAGAGCGAGGCGAAGTTCGTGTTGAACCCGACGAGGGCGAAGAACAGGGGGATGAAGAACCCCCACGTGACCGCCTCGAACACGAAGCTGACCGAGCGATGCTCGCGCGCTCCGGCGCTCTCGGGGGTCACCAGGAGCCCGGCGTAGAACGCCCCGACGACGAAGGTCAGCCCGAGGAACTGGGAGTAGAGGGCCGCGCCGAGCCCCATGACGATCAGAAGAGCGAACCCCGCCTCGCGCGAGCGCCAGCTCTCGCGGAACCGGCGGAGGAGGCGGTCCCAGAGTCGCATGGCGCGCAGGGCCCGCAGCGTCATGTGGACCGTCAGCACGGTCGCGAGGAACAGGGCGACCGTTGCCGCAGCGATGGCAATCGCGTCCCAGGACGGCGCTCCGCTGCTGCTCACGCTGAGGAGGATCGCGAACGCCGTGACGGCCGCGACCTCGTTGATCACGGAGGCGTTCAAGAGGAACGTCCCGAACCGGGTCTTCATGAGCCCGAACTCTCGCAACATGATCGCGAGGACCGGCAGCGCCGTGATCGAGATCGTGATCGCGACGAAGAGGGACTTCGTGTTCCCCCACCCGGGGTAGAGGACGTGCACGACGGCGGCGCTTCCGATGAACGGTACCAGGAAGATGGCGATCCCAAGGAGCCCCGCCGATAGTCCCGTGTCCCAGATCTGCTCGGGACTGACGGAGAGGCCGGCCATCAGGAGAATGAAGAAGGTCGCGACGGTCTGCAGCCCGACGAGCGAGGGGGCCGTCGAAGAGATGCCGAGGTAGGCTCCGAGCAGGGTGGGTCCCAGAATCACTCCGACCAGCAGCTGGCCCACAAGGGCCGCCTGGCCGAGGCGGGTAAAGATCTCGCCGACGATGACCGCCAACGAGAGAAGCAGAAACAACGCGATCAGGAACTCGGTGGTCGCGTTGACCATGGCCTACTCTTGGTGATACTCTTCATAAAGGAGTCCGTTCACAACAATCGCCCTGGGAGAGAGGGGTGAGCTCGACCCCGCTCGTACTCCCCGGTCATCGCAACGCTCCGCTCCGCGGGGGCCGTTGGGCCGGTACATGGACCAGGCGCCGCTCGGCCACCACGCCCTAGGGGTCAATGACTTAGAGGCGGCGTTCCTCGGCAGTCCGCATGAGCTCCCCGACCTGGGCGCCGCCCCCCGACGAGGTGACTCAACCGGACCAGCTGGATCCGGAGGCTTTCCTCCAGATCGACTTCCTCGACGGGGAGAGGGTCCTTCGCTGCTGGAAGCTCCCCCGGGGGTTTCTGGTGCTCACCAACCTGCGGTGCTTTCACATCTGGCAACGGCGGCGACTGTTCGAGAAATCCGAATGGCATACGAGTCCGAACTTCTTCTTTTACAACCTCGCGCCTCCCCGGGTGCTGGCCGGCCGGTTCGTAGAGCTCACCGAAGAGCACGAGGAGGGCTCGGGAACGGCCCGCTTCCTCGTTCACGACGCGGCGGGTGTCTGCGCCGAGATCGAGGCGGCCCGGGTCACGGGCCACGCCGCCTGGGAGGCCCGGCGGGTCGACGCCCAGCGGCGGCTGACCCGGTCCACTGTCGCGGGCCCCCCGCCCGGCACGACGGTGGTCCGGGAGGTGGTACACGAGGTGGTCAAGGTCCGCTGCAACTACTGCGGTAACCTCATGGCCGTCACCGACGCTCGCTGCCCATCGTGCGGGGCGGCCGTCGGATGAGGACCCTGTCTTAGATGTCGGTGTCCGACGAGACCCGAGCCGGGTGGTCTCCCGCCTCGAAGGCCTTCATGGCTTCCTTGCGCTTCGCCTCTCGGACGGCCTTGCTCATCGGGATCCGCATCGAGAGCGACCAGTGGTGCCCGAACGGGTCCTGCAGATGGCCGTACCGTTCTCCCCAGTACTGATCCCCGAGCGGCATCGTGACCGTCGCCCCTGCCGCTACGGCGCGGTTCCAGAGCGATTCGACGTCCCTCGAGTACAGGTGGAGCGTCACGGTGGTGGCCTCCATGGTCGACGGGGCGACGCGGTCCGAGCCCTGGAAGACGTCCGAGAGGAGGACGACCGAGTCCCCGATCCGGATCCGGCCGTGGACGAGCTTGCCGTCGGGGGTGGTCTCCCGGATGAGCTCCTTGGCGCCGAAGGCAGCCTTGTAGAACTCGAGGGCCGCCACTCCGCCCTCCACCGCGAGCGAGGGGGTGACCGTGTGGAAGCCAGGCGGGATTGGCAGGGAGGGGGATTTCCGAGCTTTGCGGCCTGCTTTCTTCCTCGACGGGGACGGCATCAGCGCACCTCGAGCAGTGCAGCCGACGTACCTACATAACAGTCCATGCTCGCGGCCCGGGGCGTCCTGCCGCGATGGCCCGCGGCACGCGCCTCACTCCAAGACATAGATGTGCTTCTTCGAGCTGATCTCCTTCAGAATCTCTGGCCAGACCGTGACGCTGACCTCACCCAGATGGGCCTTGTGCAGCAGCAGCATCTGCGTCCGTGACTGACCGATCCCTCCCCCGATGCTGAGCGGGATGGTCCCGTTCAGGATCGCCTGGTGGTACGGGAACCTGAGGAAGTCGAGCTGGCCGGACATCTCGAGCTGCGTGCGCAGACTCGTCGCGTCGACGCGGATCCCTCCCGACATCAGCTCGTGACGGCGCCGGGTCACAGGGTTCCAGACAAGGATGTCCCCGTTGAGCCCGTGCATCCGCGCCCCCGACTCCGACTGCGTCTCGGTCGCCCAGTCGTCGTAGTCGGCCGCTCGCATTTCGTGGGGGTAGCCGTCCTTGAGCGGCCAGCCGATCCCGATAATGAACACGGCGGGGTACTTCTGCACGAGCAAGGTCTCCCGCTGTTTGCGCGGGAGCTCCGGATACAGGTCGAGGATCTCCTCCGCATGGATGAACCGGATCTCCTCCGGGAGGTTCGGGTACCGCGGGTCCTTGAGCGAGGGGAAGAGCTTCTGGACGTGGCGCTCCGCCCCGGTGATCACTTTCCATATCTTGCGGACGGTGGCCTTGAGGTAGTCGAGGTTGCGGTCGGTCTCGTGGATGGCCTGCTCCCAGTCCCACTGGTCGACGTAGGCGCTGTGGTCGTGGTCAAGGAAGTAGTCCTTGCGCACGGCCCTCATGTCCGTGAGGATCCCCTCGCTCGGCTTCATGTCGAACTCTCGGAGCGCCATCCGCTTCCACTTCGTGGCAGCCTGCACGACCTGGGCGTCGACCGGATGGACGTTCCGGTCGTTGGGGATGTGGAACTGGATCGGGGTGCGGGAACCGTCGCGGTCGAGCATGTCGTTGACGCCGCTCTCGGCACTGACGATCAGCGGGACCTGGACCATCATCAGGTGGAGCTGCTTGCACAGGTTCTGCTCGATGTACCCTTTCACCGCGTAGACCGCCCGCTGGGTGTCCCGGGGCGAGAGGAGCGATTCGTAGTCGCTCGGCAGCACCTTCTCGAGGTCAGCGTAATTGCCGATGCCGGGGCCCGCAAGGTCGGCCTTCTTGTCCGCGATCATGCCGAACGACCACCGTCTGGCTCGTGGGCCGAGAGCAGGATATAGGGTCCGTCAAGCGCGGTTCACATCGAACCTTCCGGGAGACCGACGCCGGTGCCGGGTGCCGGAGGCACTGAGTTAAGCGGCTCCCTCTGTTACCCCTGAGCCCCTCCCTCCGAGCAGGAAGATGGGCGTGGTCTCGCTGAGATACCGGTTCCGGCAGCCGTTTGGGGTACCTGCCCCCGCCGCCTATGCCTGGTGCACCGACTTCGGGCCTGACGATGGTCCGTTGTTCTCCGCTCGGACCCGGAGGTCGGTCCGACGGCTGAGCGACGACGCCCTGATCATGACCGACACGACCTATCCCGGGGGCCGCGCCCTCCGCATCCGCCGGCTGGTGCGCCTCGACCCCGCGCACCTCACGTGGACCAACACGCATCTGGACGGCCCGTACCGGCACTCGCAGTACTGGTACCACATCCTGGCGGATGGGCCACGGCGGTCCCACCTGGAGTTCGAGGGCCTTCGACTGGAAACTTTCCCCGGCAGTCTGTCCGCCTCGCGGGTCGCCCGAGCCGCCGAAGCCCGTCGGCGACACGATGCGAAACAGTGGAGCCATCGGCTGGCGCCCGCCCTGGAAGCCGACCTGGGAATGGCCCATCGGTCAAGGACGTGACTCGGTCCAGCCCGCTGGCCCCTGGGGTCTATTTCGCTTCCTTCTCCCGGTCGATGAGGATCGCGAAAATCAGGGGCCCGAGTGGGTCGACGTTGGCCACCAGGTCGAGGCTGTAGGTGTCGCGGACCGACGCCCACGCCTCGTGAATCTTCGCGAGCTCCCGCCCGCCAGGGTCGAGGATCGAGAAGTTGTGATGAAGGAGGTTCCCGTGCGCCTGGAACAGCGGTCGGCCATCCGGGGAGGCGGCGGTGGCGGTGAGGCCCCCGACGAGTCCCCGGTCGACGCTGACCATCAGAAGCGGGGCCCCGCCGGCGTCCGTGAGGGTGGAGAGGGCGTGGTAGCCGGAGACCTGGAAGGTGATGTTGCCGCGGAGCGCCCCTCCCGCGTCGTGAACGGTCCAGGCGAACGTTCGACGGTTCATGCCGACCGAGCCGAGCCCGAACGTGGGGCCCTGCTGGCCGAACACCCCACCCATGAAGTTGGACCGCATCTCCTGCCCGAAGTTCTCTTTCACGGTGAACAGGGGCTGTTTGGCCGCGTTCAGGACGCGGTAGCTCCGACCTGCCCCGGTCAGCTGGTGCTGGAGGAGGAAGTTGCGTCCTCCCTCGAGTCCGAGCACCTGCGTGAGGGGCGGACCGGAGGGAGGGGGTGGAGGAGGAGGGGGCGGGGCCGGTGACACCTGGCCGGCGTTGGGGGCAGGGGGTAAGCTAGCGACCGGGGTTCCACAGCCCATACAGAACTGGCCCCCCGGAGGCAAGGGCTGCCCGCATTTCATGCAGAACTGGGCGGCCATGGGTAGACGACCGTCGGCCAAGGGTAAAGGAGTTGTCGGCCGACCGGGGACC
>JASHYQ010000040.1 GCA_030042955.1 Thermoplasmata archaeon | reverse complement strand
CCAGGCCGTGAGCGAGCACCGGACGGCGGAGGGTCGTGTCGATGGCCAACCCCCGCAGCGTGTTGACCGCGCTGATGGCCGCGGCGCCCCCGTGTTCGGCCGCAGCCGCAAGGCCGGCCGGGTCCGCCGCGTTCGGGGTGATCTTGGCGATGACGGGAATCTTCACTGCCGCGACGACCGCTCGCACGATGCGCTCGACGTCCTCCGGGGTGGAGCCGACCTCCGTGCCAAACCCTTCGGCGTGAGGACAGCTGAGGTTGAGCTCGACGGCGACGACGCCAGCCTCCGCGATCCGGGCGGCGAGACGGGCAAACTCCCGCTCGGTGCCGGCGAAGACTGACCCGATCACGGTGGCGCCCGCCTTCCGGGCGACCTCGATCTCCCGAGGATATTCGTCGATTCCCGGGTTGGGGAGTCCCATGGCATTGAGCATGCCCCAGGTGTCGTAGACTTCGACCGTCGGGTTCGGGTAGCCGAGCCGGGGCTCGGCGCCAATCGATTTCGTGATCACCCCCCCCGCGCCGGCCCGCCACGCACCGGCGAGGGATTCCCCGCTCTCCCCCCAGATTCCCGAGGCGAGCAGGAACGGGTTCCGCAGCCGAACGCCGGCGATGGTGACGCCGAGCTCCGCCACGACCGCCCGGCACCAGTGGTGGCCTTAAATCGCCTCGGACCGGTGCAGCCCGCGTTTCCCCATGCACCTCGACCGTCTCACGGACGCGGCACGGGAAGCCCTCGAAAAGGCGTTCGCCCGCGCCGCGGAGCTCCGACATCCCTCCGTCGAGCCCGAGCACTTGCTGGTCGCCCTGCTGTCCACCTCCGAAGGCGCCGTCGTGTCGCTCCTCGCGCGACTGGGCGTCGACGCGTCGGCGCTCACCCGGCAGGTCGAGAGGCGGCTCGCGAGCCTGCCCACGGCGGAGCACGTCGCCCCGTCCGACCAGTACGTCTCTCGGACGCTCACCCAGGTGATCGAGGCCGCCGAGAAGGAAGCGGCGAAACGGAAGGACCGGTACACCACGGTCGACGAGCTCCTCCTCGGTCTGCTCTTGGCGAACTCCCCCGCCCGTGAACTCCTCGAGGGAGCCGGGGTTCGGCGCGCGGACGTCGAGCGAGGTATCGGAGAGATCCGGGGCCCCTCGGAGCCGGTCTCCAGCCGCAACCAGGAGGCGCAGTACGAGGCTCTCGAGAAGTATGGCCGCGACCTTACGAAGCTGGCGCGCGAGCGGAAGCTCGACCCGGTCATCGGCCGAGACGAGGAGATCCGACGCGTCATCCAGATCCTCTGCCGACGCACCAAGAACAACCCGGTGCTGATCGGCGACCCCGGGGTAGGGAAGACCGCGGTCGTGGAGGGGCTGGCCGTCCGCGTCGCCGCGGGGGACGTGCCCGAGGTTGGCCGGAAGTGGCGCCTCGTCGCCCTCGACCTCGGCTCCCTGCTCGCCGGAGCGAAGTTCCGTGGGGAGTTCGAGGAGCGCCTCAAGGCGGTCCTCAAGGAGGTGGAACGCTCCGAGGGGGAGATCATCCTCTTGATCGACGAACTTCACACCCTAGTCCACGCGGGCGCGACCGAGGGCGGGGCGCTGGACGCGTCGAACCTCCTCAAGCCCGCGCTCGCCCGAGGTACCCTCCACTGCATCGGCGCGACGACCACCCAGGAGTACCGGAAGTACATCGAGAAGGACGCCGCGCTCGAGCGCCGCTTCCAGCCGGTCCCGGTGAGCGAGCCCAGCGTGGAGGACACGGTCTCCATCCTGCGGGGCATCAAGGAACGGTACGAACTCCATCACGGGGTCCGGATCCACGACGCGGCGCTGGTCGCCGCCGCGACCCTGACCGCGCGGTACCTCCCGGACCGTCACCTGCCCGACAAGGCGATCGACGCGATCGACGAGGCCGCCTCGATGGTCCGGCTCACCCTCGACTCCCGTCCGGCGGAGCTCGAGCTCCTGACCCGGCGGATCCGCCAGCTCGAGATCGAACGGACCGCGCTCGCCCGGGAGAAGGACCCGGCCAGCAAGGACCGGTTGAAGTCGCTCGACAAGGAGCTCGCGAACCTCAAGGAGAAGGAGTCGTCCCTGGCCGCCCGGTGGAAGAAGGAGAAGGAGGAGGTCGAGCGGGTGCGGGCGCTCCGGGCGCGGCTCGATACGGCGAAGGCGGACGAGGCCCGGGCCGAGCAGGCCGGGGACCTCGAGGCGACCGCTCGGCTCCGGTACGGGACGATCCCGGATCTCCAGAAGCAGCTTGAGACGCACGCGAAGTCGGTGGAAGGACCGGGCCCCGACGGCCTGCTCCGGGAGGAGGTCACGGAGGAGGATATCGCGTTCGTCGTCTCCAAGTGGAGCGGCGTCCCGGTCAACCGGATGCTCGAGGCGGAAACCCAACGGCTCCTCCGGATGGAGGAATCCCTCTCCGCTCGGGTCGTCGGTCAGAACGAGGCCGTTCGGGCGGTCGCCCTGGCCGTACGTCGCGCCCGGTCGGGCCTCGGTGACCCGAACCGGCCGATGGGTACTTTCCTCTTCGTCGGCCCGACGGGAGTTGGAAAGACGGAGCTCGCGAAGAGCCTCGCCGCCTTCCTCTTCCATTCGGAGAAAGCCCTCGTGCGGATCGACATGAGCGAGTACATGGAGAAGCACACCGTGGCGCGGCTGATCGGTGCGCCCCCGGGGTACGTCGGGTACGAGGAGGGGGGCCAGCTCACCGAGGCGGTCCGCACCCACCCCTACACGGTCCTGCTCTTCGACGAGATCGAGAAGGCCCACCCCGATGTGGTGAACGTCCTCCTCCAGCTGATGGACGACGGTCGCCTGACCGACGGGCAGGGCCGTACGGTCGACTTCCGTAACACGCTCGTCATCCTCACGTCGAACCTCGGGTCCGACCGTCTGGCGGAGGCGACGACGGACGACGAACGCCGCCGGGTGATCGAACCGGCGCTGCGGGCGGCCTTCCGGCCGGAGTTCCTCAATCGCCTGGACGAGGTCGTGATCTTCCATGCGCTCACGGAGAAGGAGATCGCGGAGATCGTCGACCTTCAGCTCGCCCAGGTCCAGGCCCGGCTCGCCGACCGACGGATCCAGGTCACCGCCACCGACCAAGCGAAGCGGCTGCTCGCGCGGGAGGGGTACGACCCCCAGTTCGGTGCCCGGCCGTTGAAGCGTACCATCCAACGCCGGGTGGTCGACCCCCTCTCGGCCAAGCTCCTCGCCGGCGAGATCCGGGACGGTTCCGAGGTGGTGGTCGATGCACAAGCCGACGGGGTCCGGTTGAACGTGATCGCCCGGAAGGGAGGGCGGTGACCTCGATGGCGTCCGCGGTCACGGTCGCGGTAGTCGGGGCCCCCGACATCGCCAAGGAGTTCGGGAAGAAGGGGACCTCCTCCGACCTCACGCTGTACAACACCGTGCGGGACGGGCACGCCGAGACGATCGTGGAGCCGACCCAGTTCCCCGAGAAGTTCGCGCCCCTGGTGACCGCTCTCGCGATGGCGGACCAGTGCCTCCTCGTCCTTCCCGAGCTGAACCGAGCCGTCGCGGAAACGATCGCGACGCTCGAGCTGGTCTCGGTCCCGACCCACGTCGTCCTCGGGCCCGCGGTGGGGGAGTCCGAAGTTGCCCGGGTCCTCAAGGGCGGCCGGCTCGACTCGGCCCCCCGGGTCCCCCTCGACCTGGTGCACCTCCGTGCCCTGCTCGAGGGATGGAACGCGGCCGACCTCCCTGGACCGCCGAGGGTCGTCATCGACCACGTCTTCCCGGTCAAAGGGGTAGGAACGGTGGCGCTCGGCGTGGTCCGGCAGGGGACGCTTCGCGCCCACGAGCGGCACCGATTATGGCCGACTCCGAAGGAGGTCGAGGTCCGCTCGATCCAGGTCCACGACGTCGACCGGAAGGAGGCCGGGTGTGGGGAGCGGGTCGGTCTGGCGCTCAAGGGCGTGGAAGCGGACGAGGTGAGCCGGGGGATGACGGTCGCGCCCGCGGGGAGCCTCTCCGAGGGGGCGCGCCTCACGGCCAGCGCGTTGGAGAAGTGCCGGTACTACCGCGGCACGGTCACCAACGGCGACCACCTCCACCTCTCGGTGGGTCTCCAGGTCGTCCCGGTCGTGGTGGAGGAGGTCGGCCCTTCGGGGA
>JASHYQ010000039.1 GCA_030042955.1 Thermoplasmata archaeon | reverse complement strand
GATGTGGCCGACCGACTTCGCGCTCACGGAGATCACCCCGGCCGAAGAGGCGCGGATCGCCGCGCTCGTGAAGAGGGCAGTAAGCTGACGGTCCTAAGTCGTCCTGTGCGGGTCCTCCGCACGAGGGTGATCTGGAACCCCACGGAGCTGCAGCCCACCCACCCACGACGACGACCTTCAATCCCTTAGCCGCGGTCCTCGGAGGATTTTCCTAGGGGCCGGCCTCCCGCCAGAGATCGTGGAGCAGGCACGAGGGCAACGGGCGCCCCGGGACGGCGGTGGCCTGCCCGGAGGGAGACGCCGGTCCGCCGCAGCCGCCGCCCTAGGGTGAGCTGCGCCGCACGAGACGGCCGGCCCGGTCGGGCTTACCGCCGTGCCCGAGCCGCGAGGGAAATGCGTACGAGTCCCTTAGGGCGATCGACGCCGCGGCGCAAAGCCTCCGGACCGATTCCCCGCGGTCTCTAACCTTACCTCGTCGGGAAGGTCGAAGGCGAGCAACGAGCCGAGCGCGCGCGCTTCGCGCGTACCTGGATCGTGAACCAAATCGTGGACCCCCATGTCGTCCAGCAGGTCCTTCCGCGATCCGTCGGCATCGAGATCCTGGTTCCCCGGGTCCGACAACAGGTCCCGGAGGCCCCGATCCCGGCCTCCCTGGCGGTTTGCGGCCATGGGTTCCCGGCCCAGTAATACAAGGGTCTTCGTTCGGAAAGATGTTTCGTCCTCGTGCCTACCCCGGTGGGGCGGCTCCGGAGGGCCTGCTGGTCACTCGCGGTTTGGGGGTGACCTTCCCCCTGGGTCGCCGGCGAGCAACAACCAGCGGGCCTCGAAGGTGCGGACGGACCCGACCGTGCGAAACCCGCGGTGCTTGAGGATGGGCCCCGAGGTGCCAACCCGGGCATAGGTCAGAGCCAGGGTTGCATGTCCCGAGAGGGAGGAGGCAGGAGGCGAAGGAGCTTACCGCGGGCGCGTAGACTGCCGTCGGCGGTGGGGCCCAGCGGCCCTCGCTCCGCGACCCCAGGGACCGGCGAAGCCGTGATGGCCATCGGAAGCCGGTACGGCCCGAGGCGGCCATGTCCCATCCCAAGCCCGGAAGTCTGGTGCACCTGGAGCTCGCTTCGACGAACCCGAAGGCGACGCGCACGTTCCTCGAGGCGGTGTTCGATTGGCGGTTCGAGACGGTACCGGGGCTCGAGTACTACCCGTTCGGGACGCCCACCGGTCCCGGCGGCGCGGTCCCGCCGCTCTCCGAGGAGCGGCCGAAAGGCGTGCTGAACTACATTCTCTCCGAGGCGATCGACCGGGATGTCGGGAGGGTACAGGCGGCAGGGGGGCGGATTCTCACCCCGAAGACGGAGATCCCGGGCGTAGGGTGGTGGGTCTTGTTCGAAGAACCCGGTGGGTGCCTCCTAGCCTTGTTCCAGGCCAGGACCACGGACCGGGGTCCCGTAGCTCGCTATCGGGTGTGAGGGTCCCTCGGATCCTACGGTGGACGGGCCACCCCTCACCCTCCGGGCCATCCCGTACCTTTGGACACCCCCCGTCCGAGCGGGTCCGCCACGGCGGACACGCGACCCGCGCATCTCCGCGCGCGCGGAAAGAGCGGCGCGCCCCCTAACCCTCGTCCCAATCGACCTGTCTTCCTGGAACTCCGATCGAACGAGCGTACTCCTGGGCCCGCGTCTTCCCAGCCTTGTCCCCGACGGGGTAACGGAAGACCCTGCCGGGGAAGACCACGAACAGCTCCTCGCCGGCTCGGAAGTGGGTGTACCAGAGGGCCGGTCGGTCGTCCAGGATCTTCGAGAACCTTGCCGCAAGTTCGCCCGGCTCGAGGGAGGTCTCGAACGTCACCACGGTCCAGACGGTCGGCTGGTTAGGGGCGGCGTTGCTCACCGAGTGGCGGTCGACGCTGACGAGCGTCGCCTTGAGATTCGTGAGCGACGAGCCAACACGCATGCTCTCTCCGATGACGTAGGCCCGGGTCATCGCGGGGGCAGCTCCGAGGAGCCGATGAACCTGTCCTGAGCGCCGTGGGCTCCTTTGACATGATGAAGGGGGTCGCCTGCCGGCTCTCCTGCGCGTCGCCGAACCGGATCAGGGGCCCGAGGTCGAACGCGGCATGGCGGGCTACCCTGCCGGCCGGCTCGGGGCCAGCAGGGCCCGGCCCCGGGCTCCCGCTCGCGTCATGGTCCTAGCACCGCGACGGTCGTTCATGAACGCCGGCGACCGACCGTGGGGTGGACCGAGGGAGCCGTCAGGAGCTCTCGACAGGTACATCAGAGGGCCCGACGCTGCGGAGCGGCGTGCCCTTCCCCCAGCTCCCCAGCAAGCATCGATGGGAGCCCCTGTTCACGGCGTCGGACTTCCGGCGGTACGAGACCGCACGCAGGGGAAGCCCTCCGCCGAGACCTCCTCGGAACGTCGTCCTGGTGTTCGGCGAACGATGGACGCGCTACCTCCGCCGAACCTTTCGCGGCCGTTACGACACCAGGACGGGAATCTACCGGGCGACCCGCTCGGTAGGCGTGGTGCAGGTCCAGGGTCCCGGCGCGCCGTTCGCCGGCATCGTCGTGGAGGAGCTGGCCGCCCTGGGAGTCCGACGGTTCGTCCTCGTCGGGCTGGCGGGCTCGCTCGCTCGGGAGATCCGCGTCGGCTCGATGGTCGTCTGCACCAAGGCCCTGCGTGATGAAGGAACCTCTCACCACTACCAGAAGGGGGCTCCTTTCTCGCACCCGGACCGCCGGCTGACGAGTTCGCTGGCGCTCAGCCTCCGAGCTGCCGGGACCCCGTATTCCCGAGGCCCGTCCTGGACCACCGACGCACCGTATCGGGAGACCGTCCCGGAGATCCGCCGGTACCGACGCGCCGGGATCCTGACGGTAGAGATGGAAGCGTCGGCCGTGTTCGCCGTGGCAAGGGCCCTCGACCGAGAGGCGGCGGCGCTGTTCGTCATCAGCGACCATCTGGACGAAACCGGATGGGAGCCTCGGTTCCACGACACTCGGGCCGCCCTTCACCACGCCCTACGGATCGCGATCCGGGTCTGCGAGAACTGAGGAGCGGGCGCCCGAGGGGGCCGGCCTCGGCTTCAGCCCATGAACGGTCGCCGCCAGTCCTCCGGGAGGACGGCGGTCTCCTTGATGTTGCGCGGGCTCACCCAGCGCAGGAGGTTGATCATCGAACCGGCCTTGTCGTTCG
>JASHYQ010000038.1 GCA_030042955.1 Thermoplasmata archaeon | reverse complement strand
AAGCGGTCGAGGGAGGCGCCGACTGGGTCGAGGCTGGGACCCCCCTCATCAAGAGCGAGGGGCTGGACGCCGTCCGGGAGCTCAAGAAGGCGTTCCCGAGCCACCGGATCGTCGCCGACATGAAGATCATGGACACCGGAGCGTTCGAGGTGGAGATCGCGGCCAAGGCCGGCGCCGACGTGGTGACCGTGCTGGGGGCGGCCGACGATGACACCATCGCCGATGCGGTGCGGGGCGGCGAGTTGTACGGGGCGGAGGTCATGGTCGACCTGCTGGGGGTCGCCGACCCGATCGCGCGGGCGAAACGCTCCGCAGAACTCGGCGCGGCCGCCGTCTGCTGGCACGTCGGAATCGACATGCAGATGGCCGGCAAGACCCCCTTCGCGGTCCTCGACGAGCTCGCGAAAGCCTCCCCCCTCCCTGTCGCCGTAGCCGGTGGACTCACCAGCGAGTCGGTCGCAGCCGCCACCCGAGCGGGGGCCCAGATTCTCATCGTGGGGGGGGCGATCACCAAGAGCCCCAACATCGCCGAGGCCACGCGGCGAATCCAGGAGGCGATCTCTACCCAGAAGGAGGTCGCGACCGAGCTGTTCCGGCGGTACGCCGGAGAGGACCTCCGCGCGGCGTTCCTCAAGGTCTCGAGCCCGAACATCACGGACGCGATGCAGCGCCAGGGCGCCGTGCACGGGCTCCTTCCGCACCTCGCCGCCCCTAACGTCCGGATGGCAGGCCCCGCCGTTACGGTCGTGACGCGGGACGGGGACTGGGCGAAGCCGGTCGAGGCGATCGACCGGGCCGGTCCGGGCGACGTCATCGTCATCGACGCGGGGGGAGGGACCACCGCGATCTGGGGTGAGCTCGCGAGCTGGTCGGCCCACGGTCGGAAGGTCGCGGGGGTGGTCGTCGACGGCGCGATCCGGGACCTCGACACGATCCTCGAGATCGGGTTCCCGGCGTTCAGCCGGTTCGTCAGCTCGAACGCGGGGGAACCGAAGGGGCATGGGGAGATCGGGGTCGAGGTGACTGTCGGAGGACAGAAGGTCCGACCGGGGGACTGGATCGTCGGGGACCTGAGTGGCCTGGTCGTCGTCCCGCGGGAGCGGGCCCAGGAGATCGCCAACCGCTCCCTGGATGTGCTGGAGCACGAGAACCGGGTCCGGGAGGAGATCCAGCGCGGCTCCACTCTCGCCACGGTCCAGAAGCTCGAGCGGTGGGAGCGCGTCGGCTAGCTAGGGCTGTTGGTCCCCCGGAAGGATCCCCTCGGCCAGCGAGCTCCGCACGGCCTCTCGCGCCCGGCAGGCCCCCCGCGCGGCGGCTAGGGCGGCGGACTGGCGTCGGCTCGGGCCGGCCCAGACCTCCGTCCAGGGCTCGGCGTAGCGGACCTCCCAGAGGACCAGGGCCTCTGGCTCCGCCATCGGCAGGGTCAGGCGCTCCTTCCCTTCCACGGCCCGCCGCAGCCGGGGCAATGGAAGTCGACCGGCCGCGACCTCTCGGCAGGCCCCCACCATCTTGCGCACCATCCCCCAGACAAAGGAGGGGGCTTCGACCTGGACTTCCCAGACACCCTCGGCATCGCGAACGGACATTCGCTCGATGCTCCGCCACGACGGTGCGGTGCTGGGGACCCCCCGGCCGAGGGAGCGGACGTCGACACGCCCGCGGAATAGCGAGGTCGCCTCCTGGTACAGGGCCAGGTCCCGTCCGGCCGGGTCCTCGAAGTATCGATAGGTCCGGCCGAGAGCCTGGCGGATGCGGGCGGTCTCGGGCATCGAGGCGGCAGCGGTGAAGTAGACATCCGGAGCCAGCCCGTTGAGGACCCTCAACAGGTTCCCAGGTTCGAGGCGGCTGGTGAGCGCGAGCGCGTTGGCCCGAGCGCTCACCCCTCGGTCGGTTCGGCTCGCGACCTCGATGTGCCTCGCCGAGCGGGGGACCAGCCCCGCCGCCGAGAGCCCCCGCAGGATCTCCCCTTCGACGGTGCGGTGACCGGGCTGGCGAGCCCATCCGTGGAAGCCGACGCCGTCGTACCCAAAGCGGACCCGCCACCGCACGCTCGGAGACCAGCCCCCGGGGCGCTAAGAGGAGGCCGCCGAGGACCTGAGGATGCGGTGCGACCCGGTCGCATATATGGACCTATTTTCTAATATACACTCTAAATTGATTTTCTATATATTCAGTTGTGCCGAGTGCCCGGCAACGGAACCATGAGCGGCCAAACGAATAGCGGAACACCAAGTGGAGCATCCGGCGGACCCTCCTCGGGAGAGAATCTCAGCGGGACGGGTCGGTCCAAGCGGTCTACGGTCGGCACGGGACTGGCGATCGGACTCGCCGTGATCCTGCTCATCATCGGACTGGCGGGGGGTTACTTCATCGGAGCGTCAACCGTCAAGAGCAGCAGTACTACCTCTTGCACAGCCACGCAGATCACCGAGACTGGGTCGAGCCTGCTGTATCCCCTGATGAAGATCTGGGGACCCAACTACACGGCCTACAACCCCTGCGTGGTCTTGGCGCCGGCTTCGACGGGCAGTGGAGCAGGTCAGGCGGGAGCTGAGACGGGTACGGTCAACATCGGCGGGTCGGATGGCTACCTCAAGAATGCGAGCGCTACCAACCTGATCAACGTCCCCGCCGCGATCTCGGCCCAGCTCGTCTGGTACAACCTTCCCGGCGTCACGGGCCACCTCAACCTGAACGGCACCGTGCTCGCCATGATCTACGCGGGGAACATCACGAAGTGGAACGACCCCCTGATCCTCGCAGCCCAACCCTCGGCGGTCCAGACCCAACTTAACGCGCTCTCCGCGAGCGAGGATACCATCACCACCATCATCCGAGCGGACTCGAGCGGGGACACGTTCCTGTTCACGTCCCTCTGCTACATGTCGGACAAGAACTGGCCCTTCGGCGCGCCCGCCAACGGTGGTCTCTCGGGCGACAAGATTCCCGGCGTCATCTCCGAGACCGGAAACTCGGGCATGGTCACCGGCGTCACGGGACAGGTCGGCGGAATCGCCTATATCGGGATCAGCTACACGGACCAGGTCGAAGCGAAGGGAGTGACGGGAGTCAACTACGCGGCGGTCGGGGACGACAACGCCCTCTCCGCGTCGGGCGGCGTCGACGCGGCCAACTACATCCTACCGAGCGCGGCCAACATCTCGCAGGACGCGAACCTCGGTCTGACCCACCTCCAGTACTCGGTCTACCAGCTCGCGGTCAGCCTGATCCTGGGCGGAAGCCCGGCGGGCGCGATCAACCTGACGTTGGGCGGAGGCGGCACGGCCCCCACGGCCGCGAGCCCGACCCCCTACCCGATCTGCAACCTCGAGTACACGCTGATCAAGCTGGCCCCGACCGGAACTACGGTAACGGCCACCGCGCTCGCCGATACCGTGCTGTTCCTACAATGGGCGATCACGTACGGGAACTTCGCTAGCGGCTCCCCCTCGGGGACCCCGTCGGCGTACCTTACCGCGGTCAACTTCGTCCCGTTGACCCCGGCTGTCATCGGCTACGACGAGCAGGAGCTCGCGTCGGTCTCGACCTAAGGTACACCAGGTCGCCGAGGTATCGTTGGACGCATCGGCCCCCCCATCCGAGCCCGGGGGCCGACAACCCCTTCCCGGCCTTTCTTCTAGCAACAGCGGGGCGACCCCGCCCCCGCAACGGTCGCTGCTGGCTTGGCTCCGGTATACGGCGCTCGTACCGGCGCTCATCCCGGCTGCGATCATCGTCGCGGTCGTCTGGACCATCACCTCGGCGAGCCACCTGACCTCCCTGCCCGGCTTCTTCGGCTTCAACTGGGCTCCGACGACCAGCTGGGGCATCGGCCTGTTCGTCGTGGGATCCTTCATGACGGCGGTCCCGGCCCTCGTCTTCTCCATGTTGATCGGGCTCGGGCTGGCGGTGGCCTCCACCACGTACCTCCCCCGGCTCTTTGCCAACCTGCTCGACCCGTTCGTAGACCTGCTCGCCGGGATCCCGAGCGTCATCTACGGGATCTGGGGGTTCGTCGTCATCGGCCCCTACTTCGGATTGACGTTGAACCCCTGGCTGTCGGACCATCTCCAGTTCCTTCCCTGGTTCCACTCCTCCGATATCAACTCGCTCGGGCTGGGTCTTCCTCTCGCGATCTTCGTGCTCACCCTGATGGCCCTCCCCATCACGACCCTGCTCATCCGGGACTCGCTGCGAGCCGTCCCGAGGGATCTCTGGGAGAGTGGCCTCGCGCTCGGCGCCACCCGGTGGGAGGTCCTTCGACGGGTAGCGATCCCCTACTCCCGACGGGGCATCATGAGCGCGGCGTTCCTCGGGTTCGGCCGCGCCTTCGGCGAGACCGTCGCGGTGGCCATGCTGATCGGCTCGACGGCCCAGGTCGCGCCCAGCTTCTACGGTACGGGCTACACCATGGCCGCCGCGATGTTCGAGCTCATCGACTCGGCGTACACCAGCGCGCAGTGGTTGTCGGTCCTCACTGAGATGGCCCTGGTGCTGCTCGCGATCAGCCTCGCCGTGAACATCGCCGGGCGCCGACTGGTCATCAGCCTCTCGACGACCGAAGTGGCGGGGGTGTGAGCTCCGATGGCGGCATCCGGCTCCTTGGTCTCGGAACTCCCACCCGTCGACGTACTCATCGACCGGTCCGCCCGCACCCGCTTCCGTCTGGGGTTCGACCGCGCGATGGGTTGGCTCACCCCGTTGCTGTTCCTGGTGGCGATCCTCCCGATCCTCGACATGGTCTACTACATCTCGGCGAGGGTCGTCCCGACCCTGACCTGGAACATCGTCACCAGCACCAGCCCGTATCAGACGGACGCCCTCGGGGTTCCGCTCACCACGACCTTCTACCTCATCGGACTGGCGACGGCCCTCGCCGTGGCGTTCGGCCTGTTGGGGGGGATCGCGACCGCCGAGCTACTGCCCGAGCGGTGGGCGAACGGGGCCCGGACCTCCGCGAACCTCTTGGTCGGCACCCCCTCCATCATCATCGGCTACCTCGGGTATCTCGCGTTCGTCCTCTACTTCGGTTGGGGACTGGTCTTCATCTCGGGGGCCGTCACGCTGTCGTTCTTCATGACCCCCTACGTGTTCCGAACGGCGGACCTCGCGTTCTCGTCCATCCCGAGGCACATCCGCGAGGCAGCGTTGGGCAACGGGGCATCCCC
>JASHYQ010000037.1 GCA_030042955.1 Thermoplasmata archaeon | reverse complement strand
CGCGAGCTCGTGGAGGCCGACGAGGACGTCCCCGAAGGCGGTCGCTTCCCGAAGTGCGACCGGGCGGTCGAAGGAGGCATCGAGGAACGCGACCCCGCTGGAGCCCGCGACCGTCTCCGGCCCCGCGTCCGGGATCAGGACGACATCCCCGACGATGAACCGCTCGGGGCTCCCGGGGGGGAGCGAGGCATCGTGGCGCTTCATCGCCTCGATGCCGCCGGTACCGGTGGTCTCCTCGTCGCAGCAGGCGAGCAGGCGGACGTTCCTCGGGGCCGGCGGACCCTCTGCGAGATGCCCGAGCGCTGTCAGCGAGGCGACGACCCCGCTCCCCAGGTCGTCGTTCGACCCCCGCCCGTACAGCCGCCCGTCGGACCGCGCGGTGAGCGTGTACGGCGGGCTCTTCCAGCGGGTGAGCTGCTCGGTGGGCACCGGTACGACATCGTAGTGGGCGAGGATCAGGACGGTCTCGGGAGCTCCGACCTGGAGGTCGGCGATCACGTTCGGTCGGGTGACGCCGTGCCACTCCTCCGACGTATCGCCCGCGGTGACCGGGTCGTAGATCCGGGTCTCGAGTCCGCGCGCCCGGGCGGCCCGCACGATCACGTCGACCGCCCGGAGGTAGTTCGGTTTCTCCCACCGGCCATGACCAGGGTCCTCGAGGTTCGTCGGGGCCGTCGCGACGAGCTGCGTCAGGAGCCGCAGCCCCTCCTCCCCCAGCAGGTGAGCAGCGTCGGTGGGGGCGCTCATCGTCCGCTCCAGCCCCCTAGCGGAAGGCGTAGACGACCACGAGCGAGCCGGTGAGGAGGAGGAGGAAGGTCGCGACGAACATGTTCTGGAACATGGCGAGCGTGTCCCCGAGAGAGGTCAAAAGCCGTGCGGTGAACCCGGGCCCCAGGGTGCGAACGCCCGGGACCTCCTGCGACCCGAACCGCACCTCGACCGGGCCGAGGTCGGCCAGGGCGGCGCGGACCGCCTCCAGGGCGCCCTGGACGAGCGCCTCGGTCGGGAGGCGCTCGCCGACCGGATTGATCCCGCCGTCGACCTCATGGACGACGTGGTTGTCCGTCGTCATCACCTCGGCGACGTCGACCGCCTGCTCGAGCGCCCGCACGATCGGGTCCCGACGACCGAGGAGGAGGTTGTTGCCGTCGATCAGCACGTAGGCGGTGGTCGTGCCCGCGGCCCGGAGGACGAGCGCCCGGATCCCTTGGGGTCCGATCCCGTCCCGTCCGATATCGTAGCCGTCCCGCACCCCGATGCCGGCCTCGACCGGTCCGTCGCGTCCCGCCGCCACGGCGGCTCGGACCGCGGCCCGCGTGTCGCGGATCAGCTTCTCCGCGGTCGGGGTACCGTACGTGATGTCGCCGCGTCCCTCGACGTAGGAGTTGTGGGCGTCGATGAGGGCCACGCGCGGCCCTCCGTCAATCTCGACCTCCCGGAGGATCCGGTCGGCGACGCTGAAGGCGATGTCGTCGGTGGGCTCCGGGGCCTGGGTGACGACGACCAGCGCGACGTCCCCCAGGAGCTGGGCCCGGGCGAGGCTCGTCGGGTCGGGGCGGACGAGCGGGCTCGCCCGAAGCGGCATCCCGCTGGGCAGGGAAGCGAGTACCTCGCGGGCGGTGGCTCCCACGCGGTGGACCTCCTCGCCCGACGGCAGGTCGAGGTCGTGGTCGCACGGGGTATGGGGGGTGAGGACGGTGCCGGCCGTCGGTCCAAGCTCGGCGGCGAGCTTCCGCGGAAGGTCGCTGGCACCGAGCGCAGCAAAGGGTCCCGGATGGACGGTCGGAAGGGCGACGGTCGCATGGGCGCGTCCTTGGCGGAAGAACGCGAGCAGGCTGATCCGCAGGTTCGCGGGTTGGGAGAACCTCGCGAAGAATCCCTCCAGCGCGCCGGTGGCGGCCGCATCCCGGTCCGCCAGGTGGTCGAGCAGCGGCCGGATCAGGTTCACCCCGGAGGTCTGGAATTCTCGCTGAAGGGGGCGGTCCGCCGCGCGCAGGAGGGCGACCGCGCAGCCAAAGCCGATCAGCCCACAGAGGAACAGGACGACGAGCTCGACGACGGTCACCGGCAGGATCAGGAAGAGGAGGAGGGAGTAGAGGACCGGCTGGATCAGCGACGCGGGAAGGCTCCGCCGGTGGCTGGCGCGCGACACTCCGTAGAGGCTCGCGTGGCGGAACCAGACCATCGGGCCGACGAGGAACGCCGCGAGGAGGGCGACGCCGGGCGTGGAGGCCGGTGCCAGGTAGAGGGCGACGCGCCAGACCGCCGCGATCGGTGCGAGGAAGAGGAGGACCGTCAGGGAGAGGAACGCCCCGCGGTGGAACTCGAACCGTCCGCCTAGCACCGCCGCGAAGCCGCCGGTGGTACCGGCCGCGACCACGGCGGGCAGCGTAAAGACCACCAGCCAGGCGACGAGGAAAGTGGTCGGCTGGAGCCCGAAGACGAGCGCGGCGAGCACCGCGCACAGGACCACGATCAGGCCGAAGCTCACGGGCGTCGGCGGGGCTCGGAAGAGGTAGCGGGGCCGGTGGGGCTCGACCGCGACGGGGGGCCCGTCGGTGTCGCGAGCGTTATCGGGCACGGCGGTGGCGCACCTCCTCGAGAATCCCCCGGAAGGCGGCCCCGAGTCCCTCCTCTTCGGTGATCGTCCCCGTGACGAGCGCATCGGCGCCGGCGTCGAGCAACGCGGCCGCGTCCGACGCGTTCCGGATCCCGCCGCCGACGATCAGGGGGATCGAGACGACCTCGCGCACGGCCTTGACGAGGGGGGCCGGCACGGGAGCGGGCGCGCCCGAGCCCGCTTCCAGGTACAGGAATCGCATGCCGAGGTACTCGGCGGCGAGGGCGAACCCGACCGCGCCGTTCGTGTCGTCGCGACGGATGACGTCGACCTCGCCGACCTCCCCCACTCGCATGCCGGGGGCGACGACGAGGTAGCCGAGCGGGATCGGCTCGAGGCCGAGGTGCCGGACCAGCGGGGCCGCGAGGGCGTGGGCGCGGACCACTAGGTCGAGGCGTCGCGAGTTGAGCAGGCTCATGAAGAGCACCGCGTCGGCCTCACGCGCGAGCGAATCGGGCCCCTCGGGAAAGATCACCACCGGGACCCGGACCGCTCCCTTCACGGCGGTCGCCGCGGCGCCCATGACCTGGGGCGTGATCCCCGTCGAGCCGCCGAGCAGGATCAGGTGGCTTCCCGCCTCGACGGCCCCCTTCGCGGTGCGGGCAGCGGCCGCGCCGGGGGACTTATCCGGGTCGATGAGCGTCAGATGGACCGGTCCGCCCGCCATCTGCTCGAGCAGGTACCGCTCGACCCGGCCGGGGCGAGAAGGGCCGGTCAACGGAACGCCACCGCCAGGAACGCGAGGAGGGCGACGGTCATCGCGACCTTGCTCATGGTCTGCTCCGCGTGGAGCCTCCCGGGAAGGTAGGCCACGGAGAGGATGAACACCCCATCCGCCGCGAGGACCAGGACGAGATACATAATCCCCACGACCGAGGCCGCGGAGACGAACCAGAGGAGGGGAACCGCGCTCAGGGCGATGGCGACCCCGACGCCGACCCGAGCGAGGCCCGAGCTGAACGGCATGCCGCGGGTCATCGGCAACGTCCGGCGACCCACGTCCCCCGCGACATCCTCCATGTCCTTGACCACCTCGCGGCTCAGGGTCGCGAAGAAGGCCATCAAGGCGAACGGGACCAGGATCAACGCGTCCCCCACGGCCGCGGCGCCGTAGAGGAAGACCATCCCGGTAAGGAGCCCCACCACGAGGTTGCCGACGAACCCTCGGGCCTTTAGGAGGAACTCGTAGCCGAGCAGCGCCGCGACGGCCACGGCCAGGATCACCCCGAGCAGCGGCTGGACCAGCAGGACCGGCACCACCACGGCGGCGCCGACGACGAACAGCCCGACCGCGAGCGCTCGAGCGGTCCCGACCGAGACCTCCCCGGTGACGAGGGGGCGGTCCGGATGGTTCTTCCGGTCCCCTTCCAGGTCGAGAACGTCGTTCAGCACGTTGCCGCCGGCCGTCACGAGGGAGGCGGAGAGGGCCGCGAGGAGGACCGCGACCCAGAGGCCGAGGGGAAGGCTGACTCCCGTGCCCCGGCCCACCAGCCCGCCGACGACCGTCCCTGCGAAGGAGACCCCGAGGTTGCCCGCACGTACTAGCCGGAGCAGGGGATGCACGGCGATGGATGGCGGAGGCGGTCGCTTAACGATTTGGCTGAACCCCCGGCCGGCTCGATGGCCTCCTTTCTACGCTCGGGGGTCGACCCCGGGGGACCTGGGGGTCGCCGGGTAACCGCGTCGAGGCGCGTTATATGCGCGGTCGTCTCGGGACGGCCTCGATGGTCGGCAAGGCCGTACCGCGCCCGCGGGTCCACTCGTTCCAGCTCCCGAACGGCCTTCGGGTCCTGCTGGCTCCGCTCGAGTCGAGCCCGACCGCCAGCGTCTGGGTCTGGTACCGTGTCGGCTCGAAGAACGAACACCCGGGGATCACCGGGGCCTCGCACTGGGTCGAGCACATGCTCTTCGAAGGGTCCCCGCGGTACCCGAAGGGCGCCATCGACCTCGCGGTCCTCCGGGTCGGCGGCGAGCTGAACGCGTTCACCGACACCGACTTCACGGCCTACTTCACGACCGTGCCCCGCGAGCACCTTGCGGTCCCGCTCGACATCGAGTCCGACCGGATGACCCGGGCGCTGATCACCGACCCCGAGGTCGAACGGGAGCGGACGGTGATCCATTCCGAGCGCGAGGGGGCGGAGAACTGGCCCGAGTTCCGCGTGGAGGAGGAGGCGTACTCCCTCGCCTTCCGGGTCCACCCGTACCGGTGGGAGGTGCTCGGACGGAGGGTCGACATCGAGCGACTGACGCCAAGGGAGCTGCGAGCGTACTACGGGAAGTTCTACGGACCACGGAACGCCACCCTCGTCGTCGCGGGCGGGTTTGACCTACGAACGGTGGCGGCCGAGGTCCGGCGCAAGTTCTCTCGCCTTCCAGCCAGTGGGGACGACGTCTCGGTCCATGACGTGGAGCCGCCGCCTCAGGGGGAACGGCGGGCGGAGCTCCGCGGCCCGGGGACCACGCCGTACCTGCAGGTCGGCTGGCGGGCCCCGGCCCTAGACGACCCGACGACGCCCGCTACGATGATCCTGGACACGGTCCTGGGAGGGGAGAACCGTCTCTTCCACGCGGGGGCGGCGTGGGGGCGGGCCGCGGAACACCCGAGCGCCCGGCTCTACCGGGCCCTCATAGACACCGGCCTCGCCGTGCGCGCCACTAGCGAGTGGCGGCCCCGGGTGTACCCGGACCTCTTCAGCGTCCACGTGCAGGCAGCGCGGGGCGTGACCTTCGAGCGGCT
Source organism: Thermoplasmata archaeon (assembly GCA_030042955.1). Classification (GTDB taxonomy): domain Archaea; phylum Thermoplasmatota; class Thermoplasmata; order Lutacidiplasmatales; family UBA184; genus Lutacidiplasma. The sequence goes on along the minus strand of JASHYQ010000037.1, from coordinate 4,213 downwards.
CGAGAAGGCGGTCGAGCGGGTCACCGACCAGCTCGCGCGCTCCGGTCCGACCGCTCGGGAGCTCGACGACGCCCGGGTCCGGATCGAACGCGGGGCCGCGATGGCCTACGAGGGGGCGTCTCGGACCGGTTTCCGCCTTGGGTACTTTGCGATGCTCCGCTCGGCGGAGTTCGAGGACGACCTCTTCCGACGGTTGCTTCGGGTCACGCGGACCCAGGTCCGCGACCGGGCCCGGGAGATGTTCCGCCCAGAGGCCCGCGTGGTCGTGCGCTACACCCCTACCGGAGGCGATGCCGGTGAGTGAACGGAACGACCCCCTGCGGGTCGAGTACGCCGATGGACCGTCGGGTCTCCGGGTGGTGCGCCAGGGGCCGCCGGCGGGGTCGGCGAGCTTCTCCGCCACGTTCCTGGCCCCGGCCGGGTGGGCCCACGACCCTGCCGGCGCGGAAGGGACCGCCCGCCTCTCGAGCCAGCTCGTCACCAGCGGAGCGGGGCACCGGAACCGGCTCGAGCTCGCCCGCTTCCTGGACCGTGCCGGGGCGACCTTGACCGCTCACGTTGACCCGGAATCCGCCGAGGTCACGCTCTGGGGGCCGGCGACCGAGTGGGAGCCGCTCCTTAGGGTGCTGGCCGATGCCGTGCTTCGTCCACGATTCGAGGAGGCGGACCTGCTCCGGGTGCGACGGCAGCTGCTCGAGCGGCAGATGCGCGAGCTCACGCAGCCGGCGAGCCGAGCCGAGCGGGAGATGATGCGCGCAATCTTCCCGACCGGCCACCCGTATCGGGAGACGGGAGTCGGAGACCCCCGGAGCGTCCGCCGGGTCCGGACCGACCGGGTGCGTCGGTTCCACTCCGACCATTTCACCGGGCCCGGTTCCGTGCTCGTATTCACCGGCCCCGTGCCGACCTCCGCCGTCGCCCGGGCGGCCCGGCAGCTGTTCGCTGACCTTCCGTCGGAAGCCCCACCGCTGCTCGAGCTTCCCCGGGTCTCTCGCCCGGCGCCGCCGGAGGTCCGTGTCGACCTGCCGGGCCGGGCGCAGGTTGAGATCCGGCTCGCCGGCACCTCCCTCGCGCGAACCGACCCCCAGTTCGCCGGAGCCTACCTCGCCAACGAGGTGCTCGGCGGGGCCGCGATGCTGAGCCGGCTCTTCCGCCGGGTGCGGAGCACCGGGGGGCTTGTCTACCACGCGTCGAGCCAGATCGAGGCGATGCGATGGGGCGGATACTGGTCGGCCCAAGCCGGCGCGGGCCCGGACCGCTGGTCGAAGGTGGTGCCGATGCTCCGCGAGGAGGTCGAGCGCATCTCGGCGGCGACCATCCCGGGCCGGGAGCTCGACGTGGTGCGCGAGAGCCGGATCGGGGAGCTGCAGCTCTCGCTCGAATCCACGTCCGATGCCCACGAGCTCGCGGTGGAGGTCGGCTACTTTGGACTACCCGCCGACCACTGGAAGACGTGGCCCGCCCGCCTCCGCGCCCTCTCGCCCCGGGAGGTCCGCACCGCCGCCGAAGGGGCCCTCGACGCTCGAGGGTCCGTCACGGTCCTGGCCGGTCCGGTCGGGAAGTCGTAAAACTCCGTCCCTTCCCGTTTGCGTGCGCATCCATACGTGTATATATGTCTCCTGTAATGGGCCGAGCATGTCGCCGACCACGCGCGCCGAGACCCCCGTTCACGGCATGCTACGAAAGAACATCACCATCACGCCGGAAGAGAACCAGTTCCTCGACCGGCATCCCGAGATCAACCAGAGCGCGCTCTTCCGCCAGGTCGTGGAGAGCCTGATGCTGGCCGAGCGGAGCCCCGGCTCCGTCGGGACCCAGCCCGTCCGCCTGGGCCGGGGGATCTACCGGTCCGGCGCGATCATGTACCAGAAGCGCCGGGAGTAGCCCGCTCCTCCGGCGCCCGCAGGGCCGCATCGCCGTCGCGCCGCCGGGGACCCAGTCCCTGGAGCGGTGGAAGGCCAGCATCCTCGGCTCGGGCCGCGACGAACCCATCCGCCCCGGGCGTCGCCACATAGGCCCGAAGGGCCGTCGGGGCATCGATCACGTCCAGCGCGTGGCGCGAAAGGATGTGACCGAACGCCCACCGGCGTCGCCGCACGAGGTCGGTGAAGTGAGGGGCGTAGTGCCCGCCGCCGACCCCGAGCGCCACCCGGTCGGCAGGGGAGCGCTCGAGGTTCGGTAGGACCTCGGCGAGCAGCCGGACCGCCGCCTCGGGGGGCGCTTCGAGCTCCCCGTACCCGATCTCGACGAACATCGCCGGGAGGTCGAGCTCCGGACCGTGGTGGGTCGCCTCGTAGGTCACGGGCGTAGGGAGGGCTCGCCCGAGCTCCGCCAACCGGCGAAGGGCATCCGCCATCAGCCGGGCATCCGCCGGGGTGAAGTGACGGGGACGTCCGCCGACCTCGGCCGTCGGGCCGGGGTTGCCCAGCGGGTGGACCGTGAGGCAGGGAACGTTCCGCTCGCTCCGATGGATCGAGGGGAAGACGAGCGCGGTCCGGGCGCGCTGGAGCGGCTCCGGGAGCCGCCGGTCGAGGTACTCGTCGGTGACGTGGCGGACGACCCGCTTCACCAGGAGGGCCCGCTCGGAGAGCCGGCGGATCGGCGCGCCCTCCACCCGGTCTCCCGTCGCCTCCGGGACCCCCCAGCGCTCGGCGACCCGACGGGCCACCGGGTCGAGCTCACTGACGACGACCAGGTAGGGAGGGTCCGAGCTCATCGACCAGGCGTCCCCGTCGGGCCGCCCGCCGCTCGGGTCCGGCCCACCCGCTTACACCACGGGGGTGAGGACCGCGTGCGGCGAGCCTTTCTCCGGGTCCGGGTTGATCGCGAAGAGCGTCGTCCGCGGCCGGATCCCGTAGATGCACGGCTGGTTGTCGATGTTGATGACCCGGAAGTACGTGTCCATCATGTTCAGGATCTCGCTCGAGACGAGCAGGCCGGGCTTGAGGAGGCCGATCCCGAGGTTGCCGACGTGCTTCGCGCGCGAGACGCCTTGGAAGTAGAGCCGGATCGCGACCTGGTCGCCCATCAGGCTCTCGAACGTGTCGAAGGCGGTGTACTCGATGAACGGCTTCCGGTCGGGCCCACCGACGGCCTTCTCGGCGGTGACCATCGCGCGGAGCGCATCCTCTCGGCCGTACCGCGCCATCGGCAGGATGTACGGCTCCTCCGTCTCGTTCGCCGCATAGTCCGGGATCCGCACGCGGGTGTCGAAAACGTTCGCCGGGACGTGGCGGACGAGCGTCTCCCGGAGCTTGTCGGGGGACTCGCCCGCGGCGAGCACCGCGATGATCCCGCGTCCCTGCGAGAGGAAGTTCAGGAAGGTCGGGGTGAACAGCATGTAGTAGTCGTCGATCCCGACGTTGACGTCGACCTCGAAGGCGTTGAAGCTCCCCCGTCGGAACCCCCCGCCGAGGAGCGTGTCGAAGTCCGGGATCCCCGTCGAGTAGAACCGCTCCGGGTCGGTGAACGGCTTCCACGCTCCGGTGGGGGGGAGGACGTGGTTGCGGTCGGCGATGCCGAGCGCCTCGAACCGTCCGCCGTCGAGCGTGACCGCGTAGCGGGCCCGGCCGATGGGCGTCGCGCGGAGCTTCTCCAGCCGGAGGTGGCGGATCCGCCGCTCGTCGAGCTCCTCGCGGTTGATCGAGATGAGGCCGTCGACGAGGTACTCGATTCCGCCGGCCTCCGGTTTCTCGAGGATCATCACGACGTCCGTGCTGGACCCCTCCACGAGGTCCTTCTGCAGGGCCATGACGAACTCTTCCATCTCGAGGCCGTACTTGTGGGTCACTCCCTCGAGGGAGTCGATGACGAGGAGGGACTTTTCGGGGAGCGCCCGCTCGATGCGGGTGTAGACGTTCTCGACCTCGGGCATCGGGCTGCGCTGGAGGAGCGCCTGGAGGTGGGTACGGTCGACCCGGGTCGGCGGGCCCCGCTCCTGGCCGAAGCTCCCGAGGACCTCCTTGCCCGCGCGGATCTTCCGCTGCTCGGACTCGGGGAGGGGTTTGTCGGCGCTCTTCGCGCCGGCGTTGATCGTGTCGAGGAACAGCTTCGCCGCATCGAGGACGCGGGTCCGCATCTCGGTCGTCTTGAGCCAGGGGAACTGCCGGTAGAGCGCCTCGTCCCCGACCCGGGTCGAGAGGTAGTAGGAGCGACCGGGTTGCCCGACCCGCTCGAGCAGCTCGAGCCCGAAGGTCGTCTTCCCCGTCCCGGC
>JASHYQ010000036.1 GCA_030042955.1 Thermoplasmata archaeon | reverse complement strand
TCCATCCCAGCGGCGAGGCCAAAGCCCCGGCCCGGCCGTCGTACGCGCTCCGACCAGTGGGCACGAGCGGCCGCTCGACGCAGGACCGTTCGCAACCGTTCATCGTCGAGGTTCTTTTCCCGCAGCGCGAGCGGGTCGACCCCGGTCTTCTGGGCGAGCTCGTCCATCGCCGACTCGCGGGCGAAATTGTTGGCGGTCGCAGCCAAGGCCCGGTAGGGGCCTTGCGGGAGCGGCGACTGGGAAAGCTCGTTGTTGACCCGCTGGTGGGGCACCCGGTACGGCGGGAGCAGGGCGGCCGCCCCACCGTTCACGTTGTGGAACACCAGGGCCTGGAGCGTCCCGTCCTTCTCGGCCCCGAGTCGCACGTCGATGACGGACATGGGCCGGAAGTAGGCGTACCGAAACTCTTCCTCGCGAGTGAACGCGACGCGGACCGGGCGGCCGGCGGCCCGGGCGAGGCGGGCGGCCGCGGAGGAGACCTCGCCGCCGTGCTTTCCCCCGAAACCGGCCCCGGTGGGCGGGACGATCACGCGCACATCCTCGACGTTCAGACCGAGGTCTTCGGCGACCTGGTCCCGGGTGCGGAACGGCGTCTGGGTGCCGACCCACACCGTCAGGCGGGACCCTGACCACTCGGCGACCGCGCAGTGGGGTTCGAGGGGGATGTGGGCGATGTAGGCGGAACGGTAGGTTCCTCCGACCGTCACCGGTGCCCGGGCGAGCGCCTCGTCCGCGTCCCCGACCACGCTCTCGTCGGTGTCCCAGGCATCGCCTTCGAATGGGTGAGAGCGCAAGTACCCCTCGATCTCCTCCTCGGCCGGTTGCGGCGCCGGGGCCCACACGGCCCGGATTTCAGCCAGAGCCGCACGCGCCGCCGGGACGCTCTCCGCCGCGACGCCGACGAAGTCGCCCTCGTGGACCGCCGTCGCGCCCCGCCGACCGCGGGCGGCGTCAAGGTCGACCTGAGTGAGGTGGGCCCCGTAGGTCGGTGGCCAGAGGACCACTCCCTGGAGCATTCCGGGCCGGCGAACGTCCGAAGCGTAGACCCGGCCTCCGGTGACGACCTCGCTCGCTGCAAGGTCTACCGTAGGATGGCCTGCGCGTTCCCACCGGGCGGGCGTCGTGGTCCGAGTCTCGGGGTCCACCATTTCCACCCGGTTTCGGTCTTTCACGAGCTCGGCGTACGGCAGGGGAGCGCCACCTCCCGGCACTCGGACCTCCCCATCCGCCGCCCCGAGCTTGGTCCGAGGTAGACCGGTACGCCCGGCTGCGAGTGCGAGGAGAGATTCACGGGCGCCGGCGGCCGCGACCGCGAGCGCTCGGGCTGCATCGGGCATCGACCGGCTGCCGAACGTCCCCATGTCCCACGGACACAGGTCGGTGTCGGCCATCACCAGCTCGACGCGCTGAGCCGGAACCCTCAGCTCCTCGGCGACTACCAGGGTGAGGGCGGTGCGCGTCCCCTGACCGACCTCGGCCTTCCCGGTGAACGCTCGCAGCCTCCCGTCGGCCGCGACGTGGACCCAGGCCCCGCCTGTGGGGGGGCGCCAACCCCCGGCCCCGCCCCCGGGGGCCCGTGGGGGGAGTACCGCGACGAGGCCCGGGCCGAGGATCTCGAAGTACTCTCGGTCCGCGGGCGCGGTCTTGTCCCACGGGCGACGAGGACGCGGTAGCTCGGTCACACGCTCGCCTCCTTCGCCCGCGCCAGTTCCGCGGCACGTTGCACCGCGGCCACGATCCGGGCATATCCCCCGCACCGGCAGACATTGCCCTCCAACGCCGTGCAGATCTCTTGCCTCGAGGGGGCAGGGTGGCTCCGCAGCAGGGCGGTCGCACCGACGACCATCCCAGGGGTGCAGTACCCGCATTGAAAGGCCCCCAGCTCGGCGAACGCCTGCTGCACCGGAGTCAGCGCTCCGTTCCGGGCGAGGCCTTCGATTGTCGTGACCTCCCGCGCGCCGACCTCACCGAGATGCAGTTGGCAGGAGCGAACGGCGCTCCCCTCGACGAGCACGGTGCAGGAACCGCACTCGCCTTCCCCGCATCCGTACTTGGTCCCGGTGAGCCCCAGTTCGTTACGCAGAATCGCGAGCAGCGGTCGGTCCGGGTCTCGCCGTACCCGGTACACTCTCCCGTTGACCTTCAGGCGGAGCTCCAGCGACGTCATGGCCCGCTACCCATCCGCGACCGCGCCGTACCGGCTCCCGTCAGGTCAGCCGCGAGGTCCATCGAGGGGCTCATCGCTTCCGCCGTGCGAAGGGGAACCTGCAAGGGCTCATATGGTGAGCCCGGGAAACCCTCGCTCAGCCCGAGCGCGGGGCGGTAGCGCCGGCGAGGCTCGCGATCAAAGCGTCCGACGTACGCCATGCCAGCGCCAGAATCGACATCATCGGGTTGGCTCCCGGAGCGGACGGGAGGAGGCTGCCATCCCCGATCCAGAGCCCGTCCACGCCGTGGACCTCGCCGGTGGGCCGCGCCGCTCCGCGGCGCGGGTCGGTGCCCGCGCGCGCGGAACCCAGGGGGTGGGCCGAGAAGAGCGCCACCGCGTTGTCCCGGATTCCTCTTGCCTTCACCTCCGCGATGAACCGGTCGAGCTCGGCAGGCGAG
>JASHYQ010000035.1 GCA_030042955.1 Thermoplasmata archaeon | reverse complement strand
TCGGGAAGGCGTTGGACGACGGCGCGCTTACGGATGGCGAGGAAAGAGACGCCCTCACCGAAGTGACCATGAGGGTGGCGATCAGCAGTACGACGACCCAGGACCATCGGCGTTCCTCGGACACAATCTCCCCCGCCCCAGAGCTCCGCGCCAGGGTGCTGCGGACCATGTCCTAGGGCATCAACCTTCTGGATATCTGGTAACCATTCGAACATTTCGTAACATTTCGAACAAGGGGAAGCCGGTGGTTTTTACTCGGCTCAGCAGAGCCGGCGTCGCCCGACCTCCTTCGGACCCGGCCGCGGACGGATCCCCTCCCCCTCTTCCCCGAAGACCCATCCGCGGCTCCCGAGAGCGCAGAGGTCCCGAGGTATCGCGGAGCTCCGGTGCTGCTCGCGCCGGCGTGCGAGAAGCTGATCGCTCAAACCCCTGGTGGTCGCCGTTCCGCCGGCAGGCTCACCGGTACCGCTCGAGGTGGCGCTCGAGCTCCGGCCGGAGCGAGTGACGGCGCGCGTCGGCCACCAGAGCCCGCTCGAACGGCGTGAGGTCCCGCAGGAACTCGAACCTCTGTGCCACGTCGGCGACCTCGCGGTTCCAGTCCCGCCGACGAGCGCGGCCGATCAACCGTTCGAGGTCCGGCCACTCGCGTCTCCCCTGCGTCAGGGTCCGTAGGATCCGGTCGGGATCGAACGCCTCGCGGTCGTTCCATAGCTTTCCGACCGCGAGCAGCCGCACGAGCTCCGGGTCGAACCCTTTGCGGCCGTAGCGCGTCGCGTCGTAGAGATCCCGCTCCGTCGCGCGCTGCTGGATCGCCCGGAGCTTCTCGGCCAGCGACTCCTCGACCCGCAACGACGGGATCTCGGGAGGCGGGAACGGCAAGGCGGCGAAGTACGGCTGCGGGACGGGGGTCCAGCGTCTCGGCGGCAGGAAGAGCGTCTCGCGGTAGCTGATCTCGAGCCGGAACTCCCCCTCGTCCCACGCGTGGCGGTACCCGACGCGGCACGCCCAGTTCCTGCGCGCGGTCCGGTACGGTTCGAGGACCGAGAACCAAAGGCCATGGTGCTCGACCGAGAAGCATTCCCGCAGGAGAGGCTCCGGCTCCTCCGGTAGGCCGGCGTTCGTGAAGTCCAGGTCCTCGCTCAGGCGTCCGGCGTCGCCGGTGACCATCAGCCGCAGGTAGGTGCCCCCCTTGAACACCAGGCGGTCGAGGAGCCCGCCGGCGCGCAGCGCCTCCAGCGCGTACAGGAGGACGACCTCCTGCTGGGCGATGTGTAGATCGACCCCCATCCGGTCGGCGAACCGATTGGCGGCGGCGCGAGGGATCAACGGACGTCCACCTCGGCGCGTAGGAGCGGTTCAGGAACGTTGAGGACGACGTGCCAGCGACGGTCGTGCCGGCCGCGCCGGCCGAACTCTCGGGGATGCCCCAGAGGGACGTACGGTTCCCCCGGGCGCGCTCGGAGCCGGTCCAGCCACCCCTTGGGGGGGCGGTCCCCGAGCTCCAGCCACTCGAAGAGGAAGCCGAGGCGCAGGGCCAGGCTCCTCGAGCCGAGGCGGACGAGGTACCGGTGGAGCCGGTACCAGTCCAGTCGGCCCGCGGCGCTCGCCGCGATCTGGACGACCCCCCCGAGCCCCCCGGAGAGCTCCGGGCGCGACAGGCAATCCAGCACGGTCCGCTCGATGTCGCTCACCGTAACGGCCTCGCCCCTCCGGACGAGCTTGCGCGTGCCGAAGAACCGCCGCGGGGCGACGGTGATGCGTCGGAACTCCGCGACCCTCGTCCGGAGCGACGGCCCGCGTCGGGGGGTGACCACGTAGTAGACCCGGCTTGCCTGAGGGAGGAGGCCCTCCAGTTCGGCGGCCGTGGCGAAGCCGAAGTAGTACGGCGAGGCCAGCCGGCTCCCCAGCCGGAGGGGGTCCGTCTCCGGAACCGCCTCGGGACCGTGGCGGCTAGGGTTCAGGAGGTACCGTCCGCCGCCGACCCGGACGAGCCACCGCTTCTTCGCGAGGTCGTGCGCGAGCTTCCGTGCGTACCCGGGGGAGACCCCCGCCCGCGCCCGGATCTCGTGGATCGAGATCTCCTCCCGACCGGACTCCTCGAGCGAGAGCACGACCTTCGCTTCCGTCCGGGAGAGCGAACGAACGACCACGTCAGGGCATGTGTTCCGTATACGTATAAGTTACTGATTCAGTAATTATGCTGAGTGCTAGACTCTCCCCGCTACCGCGACCACCGCGGATGCCGATCGCTCGACGGACGGGAGAGGCGTTTCGCGACCCCCACTCCGGCCGTTATAGAGGAGGGGGCGGTCCCTGCCGCGATGGACCCTCCGCACGCGACCCAGAGCTTGGACGTTCCCGGCGGCAAGATCGCCTATCAGGAAGGCGGACGCGGTCGACCGATCGTGCTCCTCCACGAGGGCATCGCGGACCATCGAATGTGGGATCGTGAGTTCGCGGCTCTTGCGCGGGGGAACCACGTGGTCCGCTACGACCTGCGAGGGTACGGGGGTTCGCCTCCCGCCACCTCGCCCTACTCCTCTGTCCGGGACCTGGCGAGCGTGCTCGACCGCCTGGGCCTGGCCCGTCCGCTGATCGTGGGCCCTAGCGTCGGAGGCCGGATCGCCCTCGACCTCGCGCTGCTGCAGCCGGAGAAGGTGGGAGCGCTGTTGCTCATCGCGCCGGGCTACTCAGGGATGGACTACGACCACGTACCCGGCGGGAAGGCCACGTTCGAGCGCGACGAAACGCTGTCCAAGGCCGCCTCGGACGCCTGGGCCGCCGGGAAGCTCGAGGAGGCGACCGAGCACCTACGGCAGCTCTGGGCCTCCGCTCTCACCGGGGCGGCGCTCGAGCTCTTCCGTGCCATGGTCCGGGACAACGCGAAGGAGGTCTTCGAGGACCGCTCCGGCCAGCACGAGACCCGCGAAGGGGAGCCCGCTGCCGGTAGGTTGAAGGAGGTCCGTGTCCCGACCCGGATCCTGGTCGGCGACAAGGACAACCCAGCCATGCCGCACGTGGCGAACTTCTTGGCGCGAGGGATTCCCGGCGCCCAGGTCCAGCTCGTACCGGGGGCGGACCATCTTCTGAACCTCTCCCGACCCGACGCCTTCGACGCCGCGCTCCGCGGGTTCCTCGACTCCTTGTCCGTGGGCAACCGTTAGGCGAGGGCCACCGGTTCTAGCCGAGCTGCGAACGGGCCGTTACGATTCCGCGACCGGTTCCGTCCGGTGCCTCGTCGAAAGGTCCCCCCACTTCGTCCCGGTCCCTCCGATCAGGGCCCCTCTCTCCGGAGTCCTGACCGGCGTTCGCCCGCTTTGTGGAGCAGGACCACCGGATCTTCGCAGGCCGCTGATGCCTCTCCTTCCATCTCGAGCCGGGCGAGAACGAGCGGATGGCCGGGCGATATCGCGAGCTGAAGGAGGCCCTCGTGCGCCGGAACGCGCGGAGCCGTCCTCCCGAGCCGGAGGGGCCGGACCTCCGTGCGGCGGTCCGCCGGCGCCCCGGGACGTGCCGACCCTCCGCCGACCCCTCGGCCCCTTCGCGAGGTCGGGCGGGCTGAACGGCACGGTCATAACGGGGTGGTCGGCTGGCTCAGCGCTAGCCGATGCGTTCCGCACCCACTCCGCGGCGGCCGACCTCCGGGGCTCGACGGCCGCGCCGGGGGTCCGGGGTGCCCGGGATCCCCGACCTGCTGCAGGTCCGGCTGGGCCCCCGAAGGGACCGCCACACGACGGGGGATCTCCTCCACAAGCACGGAGCCGAGGCACGGCTCATCGCCTGCCGCCTCACCGACCGCGGCCCCCGACGGCTGGTTCGATGGCTGGACGTCACCGTGCCCCCGGAGCGGTGGGACCACGTGGTCCAGGCGTTCGGCCGTCGACCCCGTAGGGACCTGGCTGCCGCTCGGCTTGGACCCGACCGTTTCCTGCTCCGCGTGGAGGAGCCCGCGCCCCCCCTGTGCGTCGCGACCTACCGCGCGGGAGGGATCTGCGCGGGCTGCCCTCTCCTCGCCCGCACGGACCGGGGCTCCTGGGAGATGGTCGTGCCCCGTGGGGAACGGACCCGCGACCTCCTCCGAAAGCTCGCGAACGACGGCGACGGACGGTTCTCGATCGCTCGGGTGAGGTCCTACCGCTCGGGCACGGCCCTCACGCATCGGCAGGACGTCGCGTTGCGCCGCGCGCTCGACCTCGGCTACTTCAGCTACCCCCGTCGCGGTTCGCTGGCCGACGTCGCGCGGGCGCTCGGCGTGGGGCGGTCGGCCGCGCTCGAGATCCTGCGCCGCGGTACGGCCAAGCTAGTGGAGGGGCGCTTCGGCGGCGACCTCCGGTCTCGGGGACCCCTGTAGCGGGGCCGTCCCGGCCTCGGGGGCAGCGAGCAGGACGGTGACACAGGCGGGCTCGAGCGGCGCCTCCGTGCTCCGGTACCGGGCCTTGCCCTCCTCGAGCAGCGTTCGGAACAGCCGCTCGACCAGGCTCTCCGGGACGCCCAGCCCGCGGGCCCATCGCCGGCTGCGCTCGAGCACGCGGTGCTCCTGGGCGACGTCCGTCAGCCCGTGGTGCTGGCTGACCCGGAGACGTAGCGCTCGCTGAGCCGCCGCCAGGCGGGCGGCCAGGAGCAGCACGATCGACCGGTC
>JASHYQ010000326.1 GCA_030042955.1 Thermoplasmata archaeon | reverse complement strand
ATTTGGTCCGCAGGGCTTCCGAGGTGTTGCTGATATATCCAAAGCCGTATGTTGGCTTTGTTCGACATCCGAGCGTCGGCAATGCCCCGGGGAAACATCGACTCCATCCTCGCGCTCGCGGGCGTCATCGCCAATCCGGGACGTCGGACCGGCGAGAAGGAGACGATCGATGAGATCATTCACCCTTGGGCGCTGGCGATAGTCGACACGCCCACACCCCCGACGGGCGCCCGACGCATCGACGTCGACCGATGGGAAGACCTCCTCCGTGCAGCGGAGCTACTCGGACGTCCGATCCTTCGTCTTCACGGGGGCGAGGGTGGGTCCAGCGGGCGCCTTTTCTACGTGGCTGACGGACCCCAAAGCTACGTGTTCGGCTTTACCGGAGGGTCGTTGGGCGTTGCTCGGTCTGGGGCCTTTGCTCCCTACGTCCCCCCAGTGGTTATCCCCACTCCGCCGGAGACGGTCAGGTCGGAGTCTGCGCCCGCTCCCCCTGCCGAGTCGTATCCCCTCGAGAGGCGCGTGCCCGCGCCCAGACCCGCCCCGCCTCCCGAAGTTCCGGACCCCGCTGACGCACTTTTGGGCCCTGAGATTTTCGAGGAGGGAACCGGTCCCGAACAATCCCCCGCTTCGCGCTCCATCCCGACTCCACCCCGGCGGGCGACTCCCGTGTTACGTCCCATTCCACCCCCCGTAGTTCCGGTTCCGGCGGCCGCACCACCCGAACCCGAGACCTTCGACGAGCAAACTGACGCGGAGCTGCCTTCGGCTACGGTGGTCGAGCGGCGCATCCGCGAGATGATCCATGAACTGTTGGCGGACTTCCGGAAGCTCCCCCCTTCAAGCGATCGCTTGGAACTGGGAACCGAGCACATCCAGCGCGCCATCGACATGCTCCACCTCGGCCGGTACGGAGTCGCCCAGATCGAACTCAACAAGGCGGCGCGGCTCCTCAGGGAAGAACCGCGAAGCTAAAGCCGGCCCTCCTCGACTTCTAGGGTCCCTCGACCTTCCCGTGAAAAATCCTGGGAACGGATGGTTGGGGGGATCCGTAAACATCTCCCGCTCGCCGGAGCAGGGAGGGAGGTTCACGCAAGCAATCCCCCCGGTGTCACACCCACACCGAAGCAAGGACCCTACTCAGGTCAGTGCTTCTTGGACTTCTTCGTCTTCTTCGCCATTCTTGTGGTGTTCGCCCGGCCGGCGACCGGGGTAGGTGTTAGTATAGTGAAAGTCGTATTTCAGAGTAAAGCCGATCCAGGAGTCGTTGAATCGGCGCAGTCACCGCTCAGATAGTCGTCGCGCTGACCTTCATCCGAGAAGCGATGCAACCGCAAATTGGTGGGGATGCCTTGGGCGTACCCGGTAGCCTCGTCCTCGCCCACGATTCCCGCAGGTTCGATGGGCACCTTCACCAGCTCGGTGTCTACGTCCGCGCACTGGAGAGCCGGGGTCTTCAGCCGCGGGTCGTAACGTGCGTCGATCCGTCTCTTCGGTCCCAGTACCCGGACTGGGGTACGGTCGTGGTCGGCCGGCGCGTTCCGGGTGGCGGCGCGTTGGAGATGGGCTACAACCGACTGTTCCCGATTTTCACGCGTCAGCTCGGCCGGCTCCCGGAACGGATCCTGCATGTCAACGACGTCTACCTCGCCGGCGTGGCCCGATACCGCTCTAGAGTCATCGTCTCCGTCGCCGATCTCGCCAAACTGTACACCCATCTCTATCCGCGAATCCCTTCTTGGATCCATAACCGGAATGTACCCTCCCTGCGGAGGGCCCAAGCCGTTGTTTGCCACAGTCAGTTCGTTCGAGGCGAACTCCTCGCTCATGCGAGAATCGACGAAAACCGAATCCACATGGTGCCGCTGTTTTCGTTGTTGGCCCCCCCGGGCGGTGAGGTCGCCCGGTCCCCTCAGGCCCCCTCCGAGTCGTCCCCTTGGAATCTGCTGTACGTCGCCACCGATAGGCCCCATAAGAACATCCACCTTTTTTTGGAAATCTTGTCCCGTCTCGGATCACGGTTTCGAGGCACGCTCGTATCTCGTCTCGGTCCCGGGAATACGAAGCGCGCCGCCCAGCTTGCTCTTGGATCGCGACTCACGGTTCTCTCCGATATTCCGAGAATGGAGGCGACGTACGCCGGGGCGGACATCCTGGTCTTTCCGTCCCTGTACGAAGGATTCGGCGCTCCGCTCGTCGAGGCCATGGCGTTTGGGGTCCCCGTAATCGCACGAGCCCGGGCGGCCATTCCCGAAACCGTTGGAACCGGCGGCCAGGTTGTGGGGACGGACGAAGTTCAATCTTGGTGCGAGGCCGTGGAGCGACTTACCGAACCGCAGGAGTACTTGCGGTGGTCAGAAAGGGCCCTGCGACGCACCGGTGATCTTGGGCCCGGGCGAACGGCGGAGGCCCTGCTCCGGGCCTACAGATCGGTCGTTTGAGCCTCTGCCGCTATCCGTAAGAATGTGTAGGCCTACGTATTCTCAAGTCTTCCTACCCAAGCCTATAAGGGGAGGAAAGGTGTCCCTGTCATTCCTACAAGGCACGTCGGGGGAGGGCCGTGTCCGTCGCAGTCGCTCTTAGTGTACCAGGCGCCGCGTCGTCTGCGATAGCACCGTCGGGATGAAGGAGCAGGTCACCGTCATCACGGAGCCCCTTCTCAGCACCCAGTTTGTCCAGTACCGGGAGATTGGGCCCGTGCTCGAAGGGCTCGCTCCCTACTTCGACCTGGCCGTGGCCTCCCCCGCCCTGGCCAACGAGGTGCAGTTCGACTTGCAGCGGAAGGGAATCCAACCGGTTTCCGCAAGGGTGGCATTCCCTAAGCTTCGAGATCCGATGGACGAGATTCCATCGTGGGCTCTGTCGTGGATCCGAGACGCAGTGAATCGAGGAAACGGGAAACGAGTTGAACAGGTACTGGCGGGGCGACGAGGACTCCGTCTCAACCGGTCGATGACCGTCGCCACAACCTGCGACGCTTGGTGCATCCAATCCCACCCCCTTGGGATCACGCTTAAGGAAATGGTCGGCTCGGTGGACTGGTCATACCGCGTCCCACTCACCATGGCGACACCCGTCGTCGGGTTGCTGGAGTGGGCCCACATTCGGAGAGCGGCGGCGCTCACCGGACGAGTCTACACCGCAAACGAGTACCTAGCGGATCTGTACTTGTCGCTTGGAATTGCCGTTCGGGGGACATTGCCACCGTACCTTCGCGATGGATTCTATCCCTCGACCCAGTCGCCGACGAGGGACTATATCCTGGTGTACATGAGTCGCGAGCTCGACACCGACGGCTTCCATGCCCTCGCCGAGACCGGAATTCCCATCAAGCTGTTCGGTGCCAAGAGCGCAGAGTGGGTCCGGAGGGCAATCAGCCGACGGGTCTACCCCAACGTCCAGGTACTTGGGAAGGTTTCTTTCGAAGAGCTACGCGAACTGTACTCGAATGCCCTATTCACGGCCTTTGTTTTCACGGAAGAATCTTTCGGATTGGTTCCCCTTGAATCGATGGCCTGCGGTACCCCCGTGCTGACCTACGCCAAGCAAGGGCCACAGGAGACCGTGATAGCGGGTCGTACGGGATGGCATGTTGAATCGTTGAACCAGCTGGCCCAGACTGCACGCACAATCTGGCAGGACCGCTACCCATCGTCGGTGTCGGGTGCCTGCGTCAGGAGAGCCTCCGAATTCTCTCTCGCCCGGGTCAC
Organism: Thermoplasmata archaeon; assembly: GCA_030042955.1. Taxonomy (GTDB): domain Archaea; phylum Thermoplasmatota; class Thermoplasmata; order Lutacidiplasmatales; family UBA184; genus Lutacidiplasma. Next base: position 3,195 of record JASHYQ010000326.1, on the reverse strand, counting down.
GGAGCTGTGGCGCGACTTGATTACCTCGGGCCTCTCGCAGAGCGAGGAGCCCCCCAACCTACGGCTCAAGCGACCGAACGTAGGACTGCTCGGGCGTGGTCCGGTTCATCCCGGGCCTTGGCCAGCGAGGGATCTTTTCGTGCGGAACTTGGCCTCGAGTCAAGAGCAATCACTGACTGCCAACAACCCGGTCCTCATCGCACAATCCGCCTCGACGGAGTCGATTGCAAGCCCCCCGGCGCCGGGGGCGATCGACAGTGGGGTAAGCCGGTTCGGTACCGGTGGAATAGCCCCCTCTTCGGCAGCGCCTCCTGGTAGCGGCAGTGCGCGCAGTCCTTTTCCAAGCACCGCCGGGTCCTCTCTGAAGCTGCCCACCACGAGTCCTAAGAGCCATAAGCCGTAGGCGGCCTTCTACCTGACCGTGTCCGCCACCCCGGGTCCGACGGTAACCCCAAGGGCCGGTATACTCCGGTCCCCTGTGACGTGGCTTGGTGTGGTCGTGGCCGTTTATTTTGCAGCCTCCCTCGCACTCTCACTTCTGCGCCTCTCGGAGCTCCACACCTCTACCTGGGATCTCGGGATCTTCCAGCAAGCGCTCTGGTCCGGTCCCCTGCGGGGGCCGTTCTACGAGGCAGCTGATTTCGAGACCGCCGGGGTGACGTCCTTTTTCCAGGTTCACCCGGCATTCCTCCTATATGCGCTGGCCCCGTTGTACGCGGCTTTCCCCTACGCGGTCACACTCCTTACCCTCCAATCGTTCGTCGTGGCAGTGGCCGCGGTCCCACTGTTCTTCATCGGAGCTCAGGTGACGGGATCCCGGTGGAAAGGTTTCGCTTCGGCTGGCCTCTATCTCGTCTGGACTCCTACGCTGGCCGCTAATCTTTTTGACTTTCACCTTGAGGCATTCCTTCCGGTCGAGGTCTTTGCCTGCTTCCTCTTCTGGCTCCGGAAGCAATACCTAGTAGGCGCTGCTTTCGCCGTCCTCGCCTCGATCACGATAGAGGCCGGGCCCGTCTACGTCTTCCTGGTCGGCCTTTTCTTCGCCCTTCCGCCGATCCGAGAAGGCGTCCGCCAGGCACGAATCGCGATTGCGTCGGCAGGGAGCCAGTCCAGGTCCAGAGCGTTCTTCCGCTACCTGGGACAATCTAGCGCGAAATGGCTGCGGCGGTCGGACGTGCAAGCCTCTCTTGGGTTGATGGTGGCCGCGGTTCTGGCCTACTACGGTCTGCGCTACGCCGAGGCCCATGCATTCGGCACTGCGCCTTCAGTCTTCACGGCCTTCTCGGGCACGGCTCAATCCCTCTTTCAACTTCGCCTGACGCTATCCAATCTTTCGGTCGGGTTCTACAACAAAGTTGCCTACTGGGGCATCATACTCGGCCTGGCCGCGTTCCTCCCGTTTCGGGCGCCCCGTACCTTCCTTCTGATCGCGCCTTGGATGGGTTTCAGCTTCCTCAACGTACACGCCGGGAATTGGGAGCTCGGCTTTCAGAGCGGATTCCTTTACGCCATCCCGGTGATGATTGGGGTCGCGTACGGACTTGTTGGCCTCGAGCTTCGCCCACCCCCTCGCGCGATGGAAGCGGCTGCAAGCTCGCCGCCAGAATCCCCAAGTCCCCCCGCCCCCTCCCGGTCGAGAACAGGCTGGCTAGGTCTCGATTCCTCCAAACCAGCTCCTTGGATGTACGGCCTGTTCGTGATCGCCGGAGTCAGCCTCGCGTTGTCCCCGATCAACCCCTATATGTTCGGAACGGGGTCGGGCTACCTTCTCACTATCCCCGACTCTCCCGGTTATCCCAATGCCCAATTTGTGGCCGATATGGTCCCGGCAGGGGCCACTGTCCTTGCCACACCGGATCTTTTTTCCTTCGTTGCGGACGATGTCAGCGCCTACACTCTAACCGGAATCGTAGGAGGGCTCCCGTACCTTCCGTTCAATGCCAGCCATCTCCCAGCTTACGTCTTGATCACTGAGAAGGACCGAAGCATGCTTCCAAGCTGGTTATCGACGGACTTGTACCAGCCGAGCCGGTATGGGCTCCTGGCCTGGACAGGCCTTTCGCCCCGGGGCGTCGCGATGTTGTTCATGTTCGGGTATGCCGGGCCCGCCGAAGCCGTAGCTCCTATAGTGCCATCCTACGAATCTTTTTCCGGGTCCCAATTGGTATTGGACCCCTCTGGGACTCTCTCCACCGGTGTTGCATCGGGCTGTGTCTACACGATAGCGAGTACTCCGAAGTCTCCGGGCGGGATTTGGAACACGGCCGGTCAGTCCCTAGGGACGGGGAACTACTCCGTCGAGGCAGTCGTCAGCGCGTGGACTCCGCCCGGTAGTTCAGCTCCTAGTGCAAAGACCGTCGTGATGACCCTCACGTCGGAAGCTTGGGCGCAAGCGCAAGAGACCGTGGGTTCGTACACATATGGCGAACTGAGCAGCGGCTGCTACGTCGCCTACTTCAATCTCTCAGTTCCCGTACCTTTGTTGAACTGGGTCGTGCACGGGTTCTCGAAGGAGCCCGGCGTGGTAGTCGGGCTCTCATACCTAGCTGTAGCGCCGCGATCGTGAGACGGCTTAGTCCTCCGGTCGGGGGCTCCTACGCATACCCCCATCCGCGGAGGCGCTCCTCTAGAGGACCCTCCGCTGCCGACGATTCACGGAACCGTTGAGCGACCGTCTCCACTTGGCCTCGAAGCCGGCGGGGGATCTGATTCGGGTCCGTTGCAAGGTTCCGAGTCTCGAATGAATCCTCTTCGACATCATACAGGGACCAGCTCTTTCGGTCGATGTCGTGTATCAGTTTGAGATTCCCCTCGTATCCTACGGCGTAGGTGAGGTCGAACCGCTTTCGGATCGGCTCTGGCATGCTCAAGGTGCGATCCTCGACGAGACCGTCCCCGATCGCGAAGACGGGTCCAGGACGTTCCTGCGTCAAAAGACCAGGGAGGGGAGAACCCGGAAGCGCCTCGGTCGACGTAAGTCCGGTCTCTTGGAAGATTGTGGGGGCTACGTCGACAAGGCTCGCCCACCCCCGTCCGACGGCGCCTCCGAGGCGATCGCGCGGGAACCGCACCCAGAGGGGGATTCGAAGTAACGCCTCGTGGACACTGGTGGTGTGAAACACTTCTCCATGTTCCCCGAGGGCCTGTCCATGGTCGCTCGCAAAAACCACGACGGTGTCGTCCCAGCGGCCAGAC
>JASHYQ010000325.1 GCA_030042955.1 Thermoplasmata archaeon | reverse complement strand
AGCCTCCCGAAGCCGATTCGGGTGGAGAGGAGGCCCCAACCCTAGCTCACGCGTGAAGGTACCCTGAGAGCCCGTAGCGTGATCATCTTGCCCGGTTTCCTCGCACTTTCAAACGACAGCGGGACCGGGCGCTCTTCGGGATGGTCGGCAGACCATTGGGAGCCTTTGTCATCCGAATCGGTCTGTGCCGGGTCGCGATTCCAGCGCCCGTCCGCCCGCCTCTTCGTCCGCAGCAGGTCGAGCGCGAAGCGGAGACGAGGGTTCTTGCCCGACCCCAGACCGGGGATACAGTCCACCTTCCGCGCGGTCGATGTCCGATACCGTCGCGCTTCACCCCGGCTCGCCGCTCGCTCGGTCGAAAAATCAATCGAGGGATTGAGGGTCATCGATTCGCGAGGGGTTCGTCGCCGGTGGCTGACCTACTCTGTCCCGTTCGCAGTTTCTGACCTACGATGCGATCGGCCCGTCCGTGATTCACGAAGAGCTCCAGGGCATTGCCGGCGACAGGGTTGACCCAGGCGAGATCGACCTTGGGAATCCGCTATATCGCCGACGAGTTCCGTGAGGTGACGCGCTCGATGGAGCCACCAGAGGTCCGTTACGCCCGGAGTGGCAATCTTCGGATCGCCTACAGCGTGTTCGGCGCGGGTCCCGTAGACCTCGTCTACGGGCGGACGGCGATCTCTCAACTAGAGCTCGTCTGGGAGACCGCGTCGAGTGCCCGTTACTTCGAGGAGCTTGCGAAGTTCGCGCGAGTGATCCTGTGGGACAAGCGGGGCGTCGGGCTCTCGGACCGCGCGGTGGGAACCCCGACGCTCGAGGACAGAATGGACGACGTGCGGGCGGTCATGGACTCCGCCGGGAGCCAGCGCGCCGTGATCTTCGGGGCGACCGACACGGCCGCGATGGCCCTACTCTTCGGGGCCACGTACCCCGAGCGGACCCTGGGGCTCATTCTCATCGAGCCCACGGTCCGTGGTTGCTGGTCACCGGACTTCCCCTACGCCCCGACGCGCGACGAGGTGGAGAAATCCATCCGGCTCTCCGAGGAGGATTGGGGAACGCCGGCCCACATCGACCGCCTCATCGCCCTCCAGGCCCCTAGCCGAATGGACGATCCGGAGTTCAAGCGCTGGTACGGCCGCTTCATCCGGTTCGGGTCCTCCCCCTCCGCTGCGGCGGTGCTCGCTCGCCTGAACCTCGACATCGATGTCCGCGCCACCCTGCCCGCGGTCCACGTTCCCACCCTCGTCATGAAATGCCCGGGGGATCGGACCGTACGAGAGGAGTCCTCGGATTACGTCGCCGCTCACGTTGCGGGAGCGAAGCTCGTAGCGATCCCCGGCAACGATCACTACTTTTGGGCCAATCCCGAGGGCCTGCGGGCGTCCATCGGGGCCCAGAGGACGTTCATCGAGGGCCTGCCCCGAACCTCGGATGACACGGACCGTGTGCTGAAGACCGTGGTCTTCGTCGACGTGGTGGATTCGACCCGACGGGCCGCCTCGATCGGGGACGCGGCGTGGAAGAGCCTGCTGGACCGCTTCCTTTCCGAAGCGCAGGCGGAGGTCGGCCGGTTCCGCGGTGTGGTCGTGAAGTCCACGGGCGACGGGCTCCTCGCTACGTTCGACGGCCCGACGCGGGGCGTCCGGTGCGCCCAGGCGTTGAGCGAGCACGCGCGGCGCGCAGGACTGGCTCTCCGGGCCGGCGTTCATACCGGTGAGTGCCTCGTCGGTCCGGGAGACATCGCGGGGATCGCGGTCCACATCGCCTCCCGGATCTGTGACTCCGCGGCCCCCGGCGAGGTGGCGACCTCCCGGACGGTACGGGACCTGTCCGTGGGATCCGATGTCAGATTCACCGAACGGCCGACTCAGACCTTCAAAGGTCTCGAGGGCAGCTGGGAGACCTACTCCATCACCCAAGGCTAGCGCGGCTCGAGATGCTGACGACGTGGCCAACGCAAGGTGTCTGGGCGGTCGCGCTGCGGGCTCAACGATAGATCGGCCCGCGTTAGACTGAGTGTAAGCCCTCTCGCCGCCAGGTGGCCTACGCACAAGGCGAGGCGGGCCCTGCGTTGGGCCGGCGTGTGCGAGCCGTCACTCCGCGCTGCCCCGTGTGGATCGGATGTAGGGCCGCTTGCTGCCTAGTCGAGTGTGCACGGTCTGAGCCCAGACTTTCCGACCCGACAGGGGTGCTCTACGAGCGGCTCGACGCGCCCGGCGACTTGTCTCCTGGGGGGGTGGTCCGGGCAGTGGCGTAGCGCAAGAGGACCGCACCTGATCTAAACGCTCGCGACTCCAGCAGCCGGAAGTCGCGCCGACCGGGTGCTCCCAGGGGAACGACGTCTTCGTGGTGGTCCGGGTCGGGCTCCATGTGGAAGAGCGGCAGGCCTCTCCCTATAGTGCTCGGGGACACCGTCAGACAGAGCTCGTCCGCGAGATCCTGGGCGAGCACGGACTGAACCAATCGAACGCCGCCCGCGACGATCATGTTCTTCCCGGGGAGAGACTTCAGTCGGGAAATCTCGTCCCCCACAGAGCCACGGACAATCCGGGA
>JASHYQ010000324.1 GCA_030042955.1 Thermoplasmata archaeon | reverse complement strand
TCCAGTTTCCGATGCGCATCCAAGCTGGGACGATCCAGATCGAGGTCGTCGCCCGCTACCCCGAGTTCCAGAAGGTCCTCGACTACGCGCGCAAGTCGGATCCGGCGGTTCGCGTCGTATCGATTCGCCGCCGCTCGCTGCGCAGCCACCTTCCGAACCTAAGCGAGAACCAGCAGGACCTATTGGCTCGAGCGATGGCTGAGGGATATTTCGCGGTGCCCCGGAAGATCACCCTGACCGACCTCGCCAAGAAAGTGAACCGAAGCAAGTCCTCCGTGTCGGAGGCGATCGCCCTCATCGAACAGAAGTTGCTCGAGACCGCGTTGGGACCCTCCGCGCTCGTACCCTGAGCGCCGGGCGCCGCGCGACCGGCCACCCCCTAGGGCCGCTCCCTCGAAATCGGCAGGGCGCTCCTTACTCGACGTCGAGGGTGATCGACCCACTGAAGGCGGAGTCCGGGACCTGGATCGTGAACGCGAGAGTCTGGCTGGAGGAGGCAGGGATGTTGACCGGGGTATTGGCGTTCGACACCACGAACCCAGCCGTGGTTGAGGTGATCGAGCTGATCGTGCAGCTCGCCGAGGGGTCGGCGTTGTGAACTCCCAGCGATTCGTGAACGGATGCCCCCTCGGCCGAGGTGAAGCCGACGAGGCTCTCTCCGTTCAGGCCGCAGGTGTCGCCCGTCGAAGTCAGGTGGATGGTCGACACCGTGACCGACCCCCTCACTAGGTCGAGGTAGAGGAGACCGACCACGACCAGGAGCAGAGCGACAGCGACCAGGCCAACCAGCAGCATCCAGCGCCCCCTCCGGACGCGGGGTAGCGAGCTCACGGTCCGCCCCCCTGAGCCCGCATCGGGCAGCCAGACCCTGGGTTGCTACTTGAGGCTCACTCGCCGCCCGGTGGCCCGGCGTGAGTGGCTTATGCCGGGACAGCATCCCCCGGACGGCGCTCCGGCAGCCGGAACCCGGACCGGGGAATCTCACGATGCCCGAACTGGACCCGGACCGCCTCGCGATCAAATACGTCAACGAGATCAACCGGCACGACCTCGACGCCATGTCGGCGCTGATGACGCCCGACTTCTGGTTCATCGACTCGCTCGGGCAGGAGGTCCGGGGCCGAGAGCGGATGATCGAGGCCTGGAAGACCTACTTCGAGATGTTCCCGGATTACCGGATCATCATCCGGGACCATCTGGTGGTCGGCTCCGTGGTGGCTCTCTTTGGTACCGCGAGCGGAACCTGTGCGGTGGACGGGAACCTCCCGCACGGGAACCGGTGGTCCCTGCCGGCTGCCTGGCGGGCGGTGGTCCGGGGCGGTCATCTCGCGGAGTGGCAAGTCTACGCCGACAACGAGCCCGTCCGGAAGATTCTCGGGCTCAAGCGGTCGTGATGGCCGTTCAGGCCATGGTCGCGCCCGAGAGGCCGAGCCGGGACTTTACCGAGCCCCAGCGGTCGGACGGGAGGGTCTCCTCGGCGATCCGGACCACCTCTTGGAAGCGATTGGGCGGCGGGTCGGTCCGCATCCCCTTGAGCAGGATCTCGAGCTCCTCCGGATTGAGCGCGGGCAGCGTCCACCGCATCCACTCGTCGAACCGGAAGAGCGGCAGCTGGTTGTAGAACTGGGCCCGCAGGGCCCGTAGCTGTTCGTCCGTGAACCGTTCCCACATCACGGGGACGAGCGTCGCTTCCTCGTTGTTCAGGTGGGCCAGGTACGCCGAGAAGAGGTCGTTGGCCTCCAGGCATAGTCGGTCTCCGACCTCGATCCGGCGCGCCGGGTCGGTAAGGCTCACCAGCTCGTCGCAGGTCTTGGCGAGGTCGAAGATCTGCTTGCTGATGTCGCGGTGCTCCACCATCATCAGGTCGACGAGCTCCTTGTCGAAGGGAACGATCGCCGAGAAGAAATCCTTCTCCTCGTGCTTGGAGTGGGCGTACAACAGGCATACGATACAGTTCGCCCGGGAGTCCATCAGGCTGTGTTTCAGCTGGAGGGCCATCTCATTCGACTCGGGGACGCTCGTGAAGTCGGCGACCCCGAGCCGGAGGCCGAGCTCGTAGACCATCGCGCGGATGCCCTTGTGGACGGGTTTGAACAGGTTCTCGCGATTCGTCAACTGGCCATGCTCCGCGTGTGAAAAGGACCTCGGCCCGTTATTAATAGTCGTTTCCTCCGCGACCGGGACGTCGTCGGAACCGGAGCGGGACGACCCGGCGAGGACTCCGCAAGCCCATTATCTGCTGGCGCGCCTCGGGACCTGAGAATCTCTGTGGCGACCCTACCAGGAGGCGAGCCGTGAGCGGGCGGGCAAAGTTCCGTGTGGGACTCGTCCAGATGTCGGCGACCCCCGACCCCGACCAGAACCTTGAACGGGCCGTCCAGCACGTGCGTCGGGCCAAGCAACGGGGCGCTGACCTCGTGGCCTTGCCGGAACTCTTCCGTTCTCAGTACTTCTGCCAACGGGAGGACCACGCCCTCTTCGACCTCGCCGAACCGATCCCCGGACCGACCGTGGAACGGCTCTCGGCCGTGGCCCGCGAGCTCGGAGTCGCTCTGCTGGCCCCGATCTTCGAACGGCGCGCTGCCGGCGTCTATCACAACACGGTCGCGGTAATCGAGAGGGACGGGAGCCTGGCCGGTATCTACCGGAAGATGCACATCCCTGACGACCCCCTGTACTTCGAGAAGTTCTACTTCACCCCCGGCGACCTCGGGTTCCGCTCGTTCCGGCTTCACGCCGGACGCGTGGGTGTGCTGGTCTGCTGGGACCAGTGGTATCCCGAGGCCGCGCGACTCACCGCTCTCGCAGGAGCGGAGGTGCTGGTCTATCCCACGGCGATCGGCTGGCACCCGGGCGAAAAGCAGGAGTTCGGCGAGGCCCAGCATGACGCCTGGAAGACGATCCAGCGTGCCCATGCGATTGCGAACGGGGTCTACGTCGCGGTGCCCAACCGGGTCGGGCTGGAGCACGGGGACGTTCGGGGAGACCGGGTGGAGGGACCCGGGATCGAATTCTGGGGAGGTTCGTTCGTGGCGGACCCGTTCGGCCGCGTCCTCGCCGAGGCCTCGACAGAACGCGAGGAGGTGCTCGTCGCGGAGGTCGACCCCCACGAGGTGGAGAGAACCCGACGGCACTGGCCGTTCCTCCGCGACCGTCGTCTGGATGCCTACGGCCCGATCACGCGCCGCTACCTCGACCAGTCGGGCAGCGAGGAATGAGCGGCCCTCGGCAGGGCGGCGCCTCTCGCGCCTCCCAGTACCGGATGCCGGCGGAATGGGAGCGCCACGACGCCACGTGGATCGCGTGGCCGCACCACGCCGGCGACTGGCCGGGAAAGTTCTCGCTGATTCCCTGGGCCTATGCGGAGATCGTTCGTCAGCTCGGTCAGGAGGAGAACGTAGAGGTCCTGGTTCAGGACGCCGCGCACCTGCGGCGCGCGCGACGGGTCCTCACCCAGAGCTCGGTTGACCTCGGTCGTGTCCGCCTGCATGTCTGCCCTACGGACCGCAGCTGGACACGGGATTCCGGTCCGAGCTTCGTTCGGTCGACCTCTTCCGACCCCTCCCTCCCCTCGCCCCTTGCGCTCGTGCACTGGAAGTTCAACGGCTGGGCCAAGTACAACAACTGGCACCGGGACCGGCGGGTGCCGGACTGGATCGCTCGCCATCTGGGACTCCCGATCTGGAGGGCTCGGAGCGGGGACCGCTGGGTCGTGCTTGAGGGCGGGGCGTTCGACGTCAACGGCGAGGGCCTGGTGCTGGTGACCGAGGAGTGCCTCCTGAGCGAGACGCAGGCCCGAAACCCCGGATTCGGGCGGGAGGCGATTGAGGCGGTCTTCCGGGAGTACCTCGGCGTGGAGGAGGTCGTCTGGCTCCCCCGAGGGATCACCGGCGACGATACGCATGGGCACGTCGACGACCTGGCTCGCTTCGTCGGCCCTCGGACCGTCCTCGCGGCCACGACCGACGACCCAAGCAATCCCGACTTCGCTGCCCTCCGGGACAACCGGGAGGTCCTCGAGCGCTACCGGTTCCCGTCGGGGGGCCGCCTCGAGGTGCGTGAGCTGCCGACCCCGCGCCCGGTCCTGTTCGGGGGGCAACGACTGCCGGCGAGTTATGCGAACTTCTACATCGCCAACCGGACGGTCCTGGTGCCGACGTTCGACGACCCCCGGGACGCCGACGCGATGGACATCCTCCGGCGGGCGTTTCCCGGCCGAGAGGTGGTGGGAATCCGCGCTCGAGACCTTGTATGGGGATTGGGTACGATCCATTGCTTGACGCAGCAGCAGCCAGCGGCCTAGCACCAGCCGGACTCCGAGGGCCCGGGCGGCCCTTGCGCAGTCTATAATCGGGACGGAACGATGGCCCCCGGGGCACGAACGTGGCGACGTCGGGCGGCTTTCACTACACCTTCGAAGAGCTTGGCGAGGGCATTCACGCGGCCATCGCTCGTCCCGAAGGTCATAGCATCTGCAACTCCGGAGTGGTTGACCTAGGGGAAGCGGCCCTCGTCTTCGACACCGGACTTACGCCGGACTCCGCTCGCTACCTCCGCTTCGGGGCGGAGCGAGCCGTCGGGCGTCCCCCTTCGGTCATCGTGAACAGCCACTGGCATCTCGACCACTCCCTCGGGAACCACACATTCTCGGGAGTTCCCATCTGGGGAACCCGCCGTACTCGAGAGATCCTCCTCGAGAAGCAGGACGAGCTCACGTCGGAGCTGGCCCGCGAGGAGTTGGAAAGAGTCATCCGGGAGCTGGAGGGCCGCCGCGACGAGATGAGGTCGGAAGGCGCTCGCGCGGACCTGGAGTTCATCCTGCACATCAATCGGTCGTTGTTGGCCGCGAGCGGACGGCTGAAGATCACTCCGCCCGACCGAACGTTCGTGAACCGGCTGTCCCTCCCGGGGGCGCGAGGAGCTCAGCTCCTCAGCTTCGGGAGCGGCCATACCGAGGCCGACGCGTTGTTGTTCCTTCCCCACGAGAGGGTCCTCTTCGCCGGGGACCTAGTCGTAGTCGGCGTGCAACCGAGCATGGGCTCCGGGGACCCGGACCACTGGCTGACCGTCCTCCGAAAAATCGAGCGCCTCGGTCCGGAGCGGATCCTCCCGGGCCACGGCCCCGTGACGAACCTCGAGGGGATGGACGAGGTCCGGGGGTACGTCTCGGGAGTTCTCGAGGCGGCCGACTCGCCCTCCGGGTCCCCGCTTCCTGTTGCCCTACGGCGGTGGGAAGGGTCGCTCAGCCTCGAGGAGAACCTGACGTTCGCTCGGGGCTGGCGTTCGAAGCATCCGACCCCCGACGCCTCTCACTAGCCGGCAAGATGGCGTAGAACGTGGAGGGCCGGGTCATCGTCTCCGAGACCGGCCCGTACCGGGCGTTTCGACGGCTGCGTCGAACGGGCTCTCTTCGTCGGAGCCATGCACGATGAGTTCCTTGTTCCCCCGCCTCGGAAACAATCTATCAACGCCGTCAACGGCTGGGGTCAAGCCTCACCGGTCCAGCCCGTGGATTCTGTAGAGGGGTATCCGTAAAGGGCGTGCGGCCCGCCCCGAGCTCATGAGAGTTCCCGAGGGGCACGAAGAGGGCACTAGGAACTGGGAGGAGGAACGCGACGGGCTTCCACCGTGATGACGCGGTCGACCGGACGCTTCCATCGGATGGCCATGATGCCCCCGATCAGGGTGAGCAGGAACCCGATGAGGAACCCCCCGAACGCCAGTGGAAG
>JASHYQ010000323.1 GCA_030042955.1 Thermoplasmata archaeon | reverse complement strand
GCGGTTCTTTTTGCCTTTGCCGGCGGGGTCGCGTACTTCTGGGTCGCGTCCTTTCTCTACGGGGCGGGATACCAGGGGGCTCCTCGGCGGTCCGTCGAGGCGATGCTCCGGATGTCCCGGCTCGACCAGAACGACCGTCTGTTCGAGCTCGGCGCCGGGATCGGGGCGGTGGCGTTCCCGGCCGCACGCGAGCGGGGGGCCACGGTCCTGGCCGTCGAAATCGAGCCCCTCCGGGCGCTCATCCTGCGGCTCCGCCGGGCCTTCGGTCCGGCTGCGGATCACATCGAGATTCGCCGGGGGAACATGTACGACCTTGACTTCGGCGGCGCTACCGTGATCTCGGCGTTCCTCTGGCCCGGGGCCATGGCCCGATTGCGGCCGAAGTTCGAGCGGGAGCTCCAGCCGGGCACCCGCATCGTGAGCCGATGTCATCCCATCCCCGGATGGACCCCGGTGGAGTTCGACCGTGCAGCGAACGTCTACCTGTATGTTTGGCCCGCGTCCGGCCCTCCAGCGGCCCCCGGGAGCCTCGGGGCGGCCCCCGGTGCGATGGCCGGCCCGACTTCAGGGGCCTCGATGGCCCCCGTCGAGGGAACCCGCCCGTAGCCGGCCCCGCGGGCCACCCCGTGGCCGTTGGCTGGGCGCCCGCCCTACGGCTTCTCGATCGGGGTCCGGACGAGGTTCCCCCATTCCGTCCAGGAGCCGTCGTAGTTCCGGACATCGGGGTAGCCGAGGAGGTACTTCAGGACGAACCAGGTGTGGCTCGAGCGTTCCCCGATCCGGCAGTAGGTGATGACCGGGGTGCCCGCCGTGACCCCCTTGCCTCCGTAGAGCGCCTCGAGCTCCTCGCGGGACTTGAACGTCCCGTCCTCCTTCACGGCCTGGGCCCAGGGGATGTTCTTCGCGCCGGGGATGTGGCCGCCGCGCTGGGCGTGCTCGGTCGGGTATTCGGGAGGTGCCGTGATCTCCCCGGAGAACTCCTTGGGGCCGCGGACATCGACCAGGTTCAGCTTGCCGGCCTTGACGTGCGGGAGCGCCTTCCGAACGTCGTCCAGGTAGGCCCGGAGCTTCGGGTCGGGCTTGGAGGCGGTAAACTTGCCCGCGGCATAGACGGGTACGTCCTTGGTGAGGGGCCGGTCCTCGGCGATCCACTTCTTGCGACCCCCGTTCAGGAGCTTGAGGTTCTTCGCCCCATAGTAGGTGAAGACCCAGTAGGCGAACGCGGCGAACCAGTTGTTGAAATCCCCGTACAGGACGACCGTCGTGTCGGGGTCGATCCCGCCTTTCTGGAAGAGCTGCTGGAACGACTCCTTCGAGAGGACGTCCCGGGCCACGGGGTCGTTGATGTCCTTCCGCCAGTCGAACAGGACCGAGCCGGGGAGGTGCCCGAGGTCGTAGTTCGCGGCCGGGTCGTAGTCGACCTCCGCCACCCGGACCTTGGGGTCGCTGAGGTGGGCGGCCAGCCAGTCGTTCTCTACCAGCGTCTCCGGATGTGCGTAGGGCGTCATGGACGTACTCGGCCGCCTCGGGGCACCGAGGCTTATACCGTTCGCGGCCGCCGCAATCAGCGTCTAATAGGTCAGTTTCCGGGCGGATTTAATCCACCCAGAGAGGAGGTGGACGCGGGTTCCGCGTGTTTATCCGCGTCGGCCTCGCTTGGGAAGCGCCGTGTCGGAGATCTCGATCGTCTCCGGGTCGAAGCCCAGCTTGGCGAGCTCGTCGCGGATGCGGGCGCGATGGTCGCCCTGGAGGTAGACCTCGCCGTCGACGACGGAACCGCCGGTGGCGAGCCGGTTCTTGAGCGTGCGGGTCGTCTCCTCGAGGTCCACCCCGGGCGGGAACCCGGAGATCACGGTCGCGGGCTTGTTGTACCGCCGCGGCTCGGCGCGGACCCGGATACGCGCGGTCTCTCGGTCGAGCGCCGACAGGATCTCATCGAACTCGTCGTTGGGCATCGTTAGCTTCTCAACGTCCAGCCCCGGGGCTAAGGATTCGGGGATTGGGAGCGGGCTGAGACCGGGCCGCCTGGCCCAGCAGGGACCTCAGGAGCGGCTCGTATCGGGAAGGCACCAACCGCTCTATGGCCGCACACCGTATGAACGTTCCGGCCCGCGCCCCTCACAGTTCTCCCCAGCGATAGAGCCGGAGGCAGAGGACGAGCCCGACCACCGCGCAGAGAACGAGGAGCCCGGCGTAGACCGCGAGCTGGCCCGGGGAGGCAGGGGTGATCCCGAGCGCCCCCTGGGCGAGCAGCGCCGCGTAGGTCGTGGGAAGGAACCGCGCCGCCTCCTGCCAGGCCGGGGGGAGCCGGGAAAGCGGGTAGTACAGCGGCGAGAGCATCCCGAGCAGGGTGAAGGTCAGGTTGCCGACCGGCCAGATCTCCCGCTGGGTGCGGATCCGGCTCGAGATCGCCATTCCGACCGACGAGAACAGGATCCAGAGGATGACCAGGCTGCCGAGGAGCGCGAGCCCTCCGAACCAGGTGAGCGGATGCCCTTCCTCTCCGCCCTTCCAGGCGAGGAGGACGGTGAGAATCGCGAGCGCGGGAAGCATCGCGATGAGGTTCGAGAAGGCGATACCGAACAGGTACCGCACCCGCCCGAGGGGGCTCGCTACGAACATGTCCTGGAGCGAGCACTCGATCCGCCACGTCGCGCTGTCGCCGAGGACCCAGCTGCCGATGTTCTGCATCGTGAACAGCATCGCCCCGACGATTTCGAGCGGGAGGAGCGAGGGGGGCGAGATCAGCGAGAGGAAGTACAGGAAGATGAACGGCA
>JASHYQ010000034.1 GCA_030042955.1 Thermoplasmata archaeon | reverse complement strand
GGAACGAAGGTCGGAAAATCTCTCGTGCAGCTCCTCGAGAGCTCTCTTCAGTTCAGGGACTCCCCTTCTGTAGACTCGGTCTACCACAATTCACTCCTCCACGGTCACGAGCACGTCCTACCCACCAGCTTGCAACCGTGCTGCCCCCACCGGATGAGGATCCTCTAAGTCGTAAGGATTGTTGGTTCTAGCTTCGGGAGGCTTGATGGCGTACGGGTTAAGAATCGTTTCATCCGCGCTACCGAAGCGCGAGCGGGGGAGTCTTCCAGCCTAAGAAAACAGGTCCGGAACGGTCCGGTCCATCTCGACATTGAGTAGACCGGGCCCCGGTTGGTCCCGCAGGCTGGACAGGGCACCCTCCAGTTGTTCGGGCGCCCGTACGGTGGACGCCTCGACCCCGTAGGCCTTGGCTAGCTCCTCGACGTTCACCCCCGGAACATCCAGGTACTCTGCCCTCTCCAGTCGCGGGTGGTTGGCCTTGGAGTAACTCTTGAGGATGTTGTAGCCGCCGTTGTTCACGACCACTACCTTGACGGGAATCTGGTACCGGGCGAGAGTCCAGAGCGCCTGAACCGAGTACTGAAGGGCTCCATCGCCAATCACGGTGAGCGTCTTCGGTCGCCGGAGCGCGATCCCGATGGCCGCCGCGAGCCCCCAACCCAGCTGCTGGCTGCGCGAGGAGAAGTAGCTGTCCTTGCCCCGATAGAAGCCGACGGACTTCATCGTGGGGATGAGCGAGACCGACTCATCGACCACGGTGTGGTCCGGGAAGATCCTCGCGAGCGCGTCGGTGATGAACTCGCCGCCCAGGCGAGATGCCGACCGGGCGACCCGGTTCGCCCGAGCGAAATCCGGCGGACGACGGAAGGACCGGCCCGAGGGAGGGACCTGGGCGACGAGTTCCCGAAGGAGCTCTTTCAGGTTGCCAATCACCCCCTCGCACCCCAACTTGAGTGGCACGGAGGGGTCCGCGCCGAGATAGACCATGCGCTCGCCCGCCGGGAGAGGCGCGGCGCTGTAGGGATAGAGGGTAAGGTCGGCCCCGACCAGGATCACGAGATCGTGCAGCCCGAGGATGGAGCTGATGAGGGCGCTCTGCGGCAACAGGTCTCCCACGAAGTTCGGCAGGGCAGCCGGAATCGGACTTCGGGAACAGATGGGTTCCGCGTAAGCCGGGCACCCTAGGTGTTGGGAGAGTGCCGCCACCTCGGAGAAGGCATCGAAGACGTCGACCTCGTACCCCAGCACTAGGACCGGGTCACGGGCCGAACGGACCCGCTGCGCTATCGTCTGCAGGTCACGAACGGGCTCGGCGAATGGCTCCGGCTCGGGCGGCGAGGCTTCCGCAACCTCCTCCATCACGTTCATCGGGAGGCTGAGGAGCACGGGTCCCATCGGCCATGCGAGGGCCTCCCGGAAGGCCCGATTCACGACCTCGTCCAGCTCGCGGGCCCGTCCGACCTCGTGAAAGTACTTTACGAGCCCGCGGACCATCGACGCAAAGTCTCCCGCGAGAAGGGGGCGCTGGTCGATGTGCCTCAGGTCCTGTTGACCCACGGTCAGAAGGACCGGGGAACGATTTCGTCGCGCAGAGTCGATGAAGCCGATCGAGTTCCCGAGCCCGGGGGCGGAATGGAGGTTCGCAACCGCCACAAAGCGCGTCACCTGGGCGAGCCCGTCGGCGGCACCGACGGCGATTGCATCGTGCAGCGTGAGATAGTAGCGCTGGCCCAGCCCTTCTAGGAACGGAAGCTCAGTGGTTCCAGGGTTGCCGAAGACCTCCTCGATACCTCTCGTCCGAAGAAGCTCGGACAATCGCTCGCCTACCTTCACCGCCTCTCCGTCCTGCCCTCTACGTCGGCAACTACCGGTCGACCCGGTAGAGGGGTTCTTTTCCCTGAAGATACCGGAGCACGTTCTTGATCGTCTCCTGAAGGAAGCGTTGCTGAGCTTCCATGGTGACGCCGGCGATGTGAGGGGTGAACAACGCCCCCGGTACCTGAAAGAGCGGGTCGGAGAAATCCGGCGGCTCGGTCGGATAAACGTCGAGGCCGACCCGCAGCTTACCTCTGGTGGCCGCCTCGCGCAGGGCGGGCAGGTCGACGAGCTCCGCCCGGGCGGTGTTGATGAAGATCGCTTGGTCCTTCATCTGGGCGAACTCCTTCGCTCCGAACCGGCCCCGCGTCGCCTCGACGAGCGGCAGGTGCACCGAGAGGATGTCCGACTGACTGAGGAGGTCGCTGAACTCCACCCGGGTAGCTCCGAGACGACGTTCCTCCTCCGGGGCGAGAGGCACGACATCAAAGTAGATTGTCGAGACCTCGAACGGAACGAGCCGGGCCGCGAGCTCGCGGCCGATCCGCCCCATGCCGGCGATTCCGAAGACCTTTCCGGCGAGCTCGCTCGCCCCGGTGAGGAGCGGCCACTCGCCCTTGCGCAGGTCAGCGTCGAGGCCTCTCAGGTCCCGCAACAGCGCGAGGGCCATCATCACGACGTGCTCGGCAACGGTCTTTGAGTTGGCGACGGGGATATTGGAAACGACGATCCCGCGCGCCCGGCAGGCCGTGAGGTCGACCCGGTTGTAACCGGTGCTCGCGACCTGCACGAACTTGAGCGATTTCAGCCGGGAGATCTCCTCTGCTGTCAGTTCGTGGAAGGTTGTGAGGACAAGGACTTCGACCTCCTCCGGGGGATAGC
>JASHYQ010000322.1 GCA_030042955.1 Thermoplasmata archaeon | reverse complement strand
TACATCTACATGAGTATATGTAGATGGCGGTCTACATGAGTGGGTCAGGGGCGGCCCCCCTATGATGCGTAGCCACGGGAAACCACACACCCTGGGCCCCCGACGAGCCTAGGCGTCAAGGTCGGGGTTGAACCATGGTCGTCGCAGGAGATGGAACGCCCTAGAACGTCAGCGCGCAGGTTCCATCTCTCTCGTGCGTCATCTCCGCCGCCTCGAAATTGCCCCACAGAGGAGAGAGGAACGGCTCTCCCAGGCCATTCCATCCTCACTTTGGCTGAAGCGGCCCTGCTACGGTCAGTCCGTGGAGCGATCGGCCGATCGGGCCAAGCGTTCAGCGACGCAAGCGTGAACCCGAAGGCTGCCGGGGCCTCTCCTTCTCCGACTCCGGCAGAGGGAACGGCAGTCGGCGCAGGAGGGCCCGGTGCGGGGGAAGGGGCACCGGTCTTGGCCACCTTGCCCGTATCGGGAGGCCGGCTGGGCTCAGCGGGCGGACCCCCGCTCAGCAGGCGCCTCGTTTCACGACCTCTTCGCAGTGCGAGGCCCCACTTACCGTCAACGTGCCCATCTGACCAAACGGGGCAAAGTACGTTCGAAGGGTCTGCTCATTTGGAGCTTCCGCGATGATGTAGAGGTGGTGCTGTTGGTTCGCCACCGCATCCCCGTGGATCTTGATCCCGGCCGCGGACGCGTTCTCAATGAGGGCCAGCAGTCCAGCGGCCATTTCGGGGTTCCGCGCGGGGCATCGTTCGGCCGGGTGGGTGTGCTCAGCGACGTAGAGCGGCATGGCACCTCGTGACCTGGGCGTGGTCCTTAATCCCTCCGAAGGGCGAGAGTCCTGCTCCCGGTGGAGGATTCTGCCAGAGTCCGAGGACCTCCCCCCAAGGGACCGAGAAGGCTCTCCGCACGACAACGGGCGCGGCCCCTCGGCCCCGGAGGAGTGGGTTCTCAGTCCCGAAGGTCTTCCCTCTCCCTGGGGCGAGACGGGTCTTAGGGCAGTGGAGAGCCCACGGCCGAGGACTTATCTACCGGAAGTTCACCAGCTATGACTCCGGGGCAATCCGGCGAGGAAGAACGGATGGGAGGCGCGCGAAGCCGGGACCATTCCAAACCGACCTCGACCGAGGACCCTCGGTTCCTTCCGCTCGAGGTACGCGCCCCCACGCCCGAGGCGCGGTGCGTGGAGGCCTCGCTGCCCTCGCTCGTGGAGGAGATCACCCCGACAAGCAAGTTCTTCATTCGAAGCCACTTCGCGGTTCCCTCCCTGACCCGGGAGGACTGGCGCCTCACGATCGAAGGGGAGGTCGACCGGCCGACCGTTCTCACGTACGAGGACGTTCGGGCCCTTCCCCATCGGGAGCTGGTCGTCACCATGGAATGCGCAGGCAATAGCCGCTCCACGGTCCGTCCGAGGCCCGAAGGAGTCCTCTGGGGCCACGGAGCCGTCAGCACGGGACGGTGGCGGGGGGTGCCCCTCCGACTCGCCCTTGACCGCGCGGGAATCCGGCCTTCCGCTCTCGAGGTCGTCCTCCAAGGCGCTGACCAGGGCAAGGAGCCCGGAGTTAGAGGGAACATCCGTTACGAGATGAGCGTGGACCTTGCGAAGGCCCTCCATCCCGACACCCTGCTCGTCGACGAGATGAACGGCCAGCCCCTTCCCCCGAGCCACGGCTTTCCGGTTCGAGTCATCGTGCCGGGGTACTACGGTATGGCCTCGGTCAAATGGCTCACTCGCATCGAGGTCATCGACCATCCCTTCGACGGGCACTTCCGGACCCGGGCCTATGCCTACATCCGAGAGGGTCAGCGCTCCGACGAGCCCAAGGTCCCGGCGACCGCGGCTCGCGTGAAGTCCCTCATCAATTGGCCCCGAGAAGGTCAGGTGCTGGCGACCGGCCCTCACGTGATTCGTGGAGTTGCCTGGTCGGGGGATTCCCCGGTCGTTCGAGTGGACGTGAGCGTGTTTCCGGCGAGCAGTGCCGGCGAGGTCTGGCACTGCGCCCGACTGGGGTCCAACTCCTCGCGATACTCCTGGACCCATTGGGAACTTCTCT
Source organism: Thermoplasmata archaeon (assembly GCA_030042955.1). Taxonomy (GTDB): domain Archaea; phylum Thermoplasmatota; class Thermoplasmata; order Lutacidiplasmatales; family UBA184; genus Lutacidiplasma. The sequence continues at coordinate 6,307 of JASHYQ010000322.1, read as the reverse complement.
GCGATATCCCCGACCCGGGTTTCTACGTGATCCGCTCCCGGGCGACGGACGAGCGGGGTTTCAGCCAGCCGGTCCAGGCGGAATGGAACTACCGTGGCCTCGGCAACAATTCAATCCATTGCGTGCCGATCGAGGTTCAAGCCGGCGGACCTCCCGACACGGAGTGACTCCCGATTGGACTCAGCGTTCCCGCGGCACCACCTTCGAAACGTTGACTGGGGGAGGGTCGTCAGCTCCGGAGTGGGTGCTTGGTGAGCTGGCTGCCGCAAGGACCCGAGAACCGCACGCACGGTCGATGACGGGACCACGAGGAGCGCGCCAGCTGCAGTGCGAAGCAAGGACCCGTTCTGCACGGATACGATAGGGCAACCTACCCCTAAAGTGGCCGCCCCTTCCGACGATCGATCGAAGCTCTCCCCGGCATACCTCCCGATGCTTCGCCACCCGGGCCCAGGGTCCTACCTATCCTTCCGACTGCGATGAGGGCCCGCAAGCTCCCTGTCGCCAGCTCGCGCGGCCCCAGTTCTCGCCGGCCACGCCGTATAACGCCAACGACAAAGGAGTAAGTAGGAACCCGGATATAGGAGCGACGGAGAGAGGTCCGGTTCCGGCTACGACAATGAGGCTCCGGTCGGTTCGTGGGGGCGTCCTGCTGGACGGCGTGGTCGTCCTGGTGTTTCTGGCCCTGACAGCGTTCGCTCTCGACCGGGTGGGAATCACTCTGCCCATCCTCCTGCACGGTATCCACCAGTTCCTAGGAAGCTGAGAGGGCTCGGCCGTCCTCGGCCCCGGGCGTTTCGTCTCCCACCGGGCGAAACAGTCCGGAGCCCGCCACGCACGCTCGACGAGCGGCTCAACTCCCGTCAGGGGGACTGGGAGCAAAGCGCAGGAGTTCCCGAAGATCCGTGAGCTTCGTTCCCGTCCAGCCGGTGTCTTCGTCCAGCCGAGAGAGCGCCCCTTCCTCCTCGACGGGGTAACGGTACATGAACGCCGAGAGGCCGACCGCCTCCGCCCCACTGAGCTCACGGCTTCCTCCGTCTCCCACGTAGGCGCACTTGGCCGGCGGCAACCCGAGGCCCTCGAGCGCCTTCCGGTACATTCGCGGGTCGGGCTTGCAGGTTCCCTCCACCCAGGAGAAGACGGCTACATCGAACCGGGACGAGAGGGGCGTCGCCGGCCACAAACGGACGGTCTCCTCCGAGGTGTCGCTGACGAGCCCAAGCCGAAGGCCAGCGGCTCGAAGCGCGTCCAAGGCCGGAAGCGAAGGTCCGGTGCGGGCGAGCAGTCCTCGCGTGAGCCCCAAACGTACCTCCAGCGCTCGGTGAATCGCGGTGGAGTTGGGCCGGACACCCTGTGCGAGCGCCAACCGCTCGACGGTCCGCTCCAGCGAACCGAGTCGTCCGCGGAACCGGTCGTAGCCGCAATCCAACCACTGGGTCGTAAACGTCGCGGGGTTCAGGTCGAGAATCCGGCCCATCTCCTCAAGATTTCGCAACCGCGCTTCTTGATGGCCCATCGGTATCAAAGTGCCGAATAGGTCGACCAAGATCCCGTCGAATTGCAAGGGGTGGGCGTCAGGAGCTGACCGTGTCGGGGGCATTGATGCCGGGATCAGCTTCGAGCCCTACTCTACCGTTTCGCCCCGGAAAGGCACCCGGCGGCAACGACCCAAGGAAAAGCATGGCGCGGAAGGGCACGCCCAGGAGCGCGGTCCTGGTGGGACCACGCGGGATCAGCGCACCGCCTTGAACGCGTGCTCGTACGTGTTCATGACCTGGGCGACCCTCACCCAGAGGGGGACGAGCGCCTCCAGCCACCGCGCCGACTCAATCGACCCGACGTCCAGCGCTCCGGGCCAACCGAGCTCTCGGAGGATCCCCTCGGTCTGCTTCTTGGCCGCCGCATCGTTCCCACAGACCAGCATCGGCGGGGTTCCTTCCTTGAACTTTGGGTCGACCATCCGGACGTTACCGACGGTGTTGAAACACTTCACGACCTTGGCGTCGGGTAGCTTCCGCTGTATCCTTTCCCCGAGCGAGTCGGTGGTGCCCACGAACAGTCCCGGCAGGCCGCCGGAGAAGTCGAGAGGATTCGTCGCGTCGAGGACTAGCTTCCCGGCGAAGTTCTTCGTTCCGGCGAGGTCGACGGCAGCCTCGGCTCCCATCCCTGCGGTCGCCAGGATGACAACGGGTCCGTACGCCGCAGCTTGGGCGAAAGTACCGGTAGCCACTCTTCCCTTCGTTTCTTTCTTCCAGGATTCAAGCTTCGACGGGTCGCGGGAACCGAGCATCACCTCATAACCATGCATCGCAAACCCTCGACCGAGTTGCTTACCTACGACCCCGCTTCCCAAGATCCCGACCCGCTTCTCCGATGGCATCCTCCTCTCCCTCCGACCGCCGGGGTACCCCGTCGGAGGGGATTATGTTTCAGAGAGGCGGCCGGGCCGGGCCTTCCGCAGACCAGTCGAGCGTGAGCCCCCGCGAGTCGGAAGTGGACGTCAGTCTCGTGCGAGTGGTCAGAACCGTCGGTCGGCCTACTTGGGAGTCTGGGGACCCCCCACGGGGCCGGAACTAGAACCGGAGCTGGGAGGCGTACCGGCCGGTGGCTGCATCACGTTCATCCAACCGAACGGGTGACCGGTAATCCCCGCGGCGACGCGGTCGATCCCTATCACGAGAAGCGCGAATCCGAGCAGGAACACGAGAGTCAGTACCGCAAGACCGGGGAAGGCGAGCACCACGAACGCGAGTGCAATGGAGATCAGCCCCACCACGGTCGCCAACGCCCGGTACCATCCAGGCAGCTTCGCCGTTGTCGTCTCCATAACCGGGACCGGACCCTCGAGCGCGGGACGGTACTTAGCCTCGACGGGACGCTCGCCCTTAGGCTTCTCGAGGCATTGCCCGAGAGGGACCGCAGGATCCTCCCGAATTGACCGCCGTTCCAACTAGGCCGTAAGCCATCCACCGCAGAACCAGGCGGTCAGCGGCCGGGTGACTCTCGAAGGTGGAGGCGAGTAAACTCAGAGTGGTTAAGGGCTAAGGGCGGATGGACCCGCGTGGCCACCCCCCCTCCAACTCCCCATCGAACAGAAACCGCGATTCGACTGACCGAAGTGGTCCTAGGACTCGCCTCTGTAGTGGTCTCGGTCGTGGTTCTGGCCAACCCCCTGATTTCGATAGGGACCCTGATCGTTCTTCTCGCGTCAGCGCTCGCATTCGATGGCGTCCGAGCGGTCGTCACCGGAGGCGTACATCCGGCCGGCTGGCGGCGTAGCGTTACGAAGGATTTGCGGTCAACGCTTCGCTGGTTACGTCACCTCGGATATCTAGGGTTCGGGTTGATTACCGTCGGCGTTGTCCTCGCCGTCCTGCTCAACCCCCGGTTGAGCGAGACGACGCTGCTGTACCTTCTGGCCGCGGGTGTCGTGGTCCTAGGCCTTGGTCGCGTGTTGCGCGGCTTGGGTCGCGATGCTCCGGCCTGGCTCCGGGGCTCGTCGATCGCAACGGGAGCACTCGTCGTCCTGATCGTGGGGCTCGCCCTCGCGGTTCCCTCGATCGGGCTCGCGACGTTCGCGATTCTCATCGCCGTGACGCTCCTCCTCGGGGGGGTCCAGAGCGTCGTCTCGGGGCTGCAACCGACCGACCCCCGTCAGATCGTGCTCCTGAAGCTCGTCCTCTTCTCTCTGTTCTACGGTCTGGTCTTGATCAACTGGATCGATCTCTTTGGCAAGAGCGTCCCCGCATACGGCATCTGGCTCGTCCTGACCTACTTCGCCCCCTTCTGGGTTCTCCTCGTGTACGAGAGTTACTCGGAGTGGCCCTTGGCGCTGAGTCTGGGGCTTCTTGTCTCGCTCGCTAACGATGTGGGGTACTACTTCGTAGGGAATCTTCTGTTTGGATTCCATCAGAACCTGGGCCCCTGGATCGAGGGCCAGCTGGGATTGCTCGGTAACCAACTGGTGACGGTCTTTCAGGCGGGGGCCTACTCCATTCCCGTGGATTCGTGGTTGATGGGCCTATCCATCTACGTCCGTGCGGCGATCGTCTCCGCCGGACTGTACTACTGGTGGAGACATCCCTCCCGGATCGTGGCACGGATTCCGGGAGCGAGTCAACCCTCCCCCCGCTCGACGTGAGCCGCAGTTCCTTGCGGATCCACTCGAGGGCTCGCGATGCGGCACCTGGCCCGCAGGGACCTCGGGCGGGCTCTCCCGGCCGGCGACCTCCTCGCGGGTCCGATGAAGGCTTTATCTTGCGGGAATCCACCCTTCCCCCGTGCGTCCCGGGGTGGAGCCGGCTCGGCAGGTCCCGACCGGGCCGCTCGCGCCTGACCTCAGGGCCAAAATTCCCTGGCGGAGGGGCTAGCGATGGCGACCGCGGCGACGCTCAACTCCGGGGACATCGCCTGGGTCATCGCGGCGACCGCGCTCGTAATGCTGATGACCCCCGCGTTGGGGTTCTTCTACGGCGGATTGGTCCGTCGGAAAAACCTGGTCGCGACCATCGTCCAGTGTCTGATGATCTTCTCCGTGGTCAGTCTCGTGTGGGCCCTCTGGGGCTACACGATGGCGTTCGGGCCGGCGTGGAACGGAATCATCGGCGATTTCGCCAATCTCGGCCTCACGAACGTCGGGGCGGCGCCGAACCCGGCGTACTCGTCCACGATCCCCGCGCTCCTCTACTTCGCCTTCCAGCTCAAGTTCGCGGCGATCACCCCGGCCCTGATCATCGGCGCGTTCGCCGGCCGGGTCCGGCTGAAGGCGCTGCTCATCTTCATCATCCTCTGGACGACCTTCATCTACGTCCCCATCGCGATGTGGATCTGGAACCCCGGCGGGTGGCTCCACATGCTGGGGGTCATGGACTTCGCGGGCGGCCTGGTCGTCCACACCTCCGCCGGGGTTTCGGCTGTGGCGGCCGCCCTGGTGATCGGTCAGGGGAGGACCTTCCGCAAGGAGAGCCGACCGAACAACGTGCCGTACGTGATTCTCGGGACGGCCCTCCTGTGGTTCGGATGGTTCGGTTTCAACGCCGGTAGCGCGCTGGCGGCCAATGCGGTCGCGGTGAACGCGCTCGTGGATACGAACCTCGCAGCGGCGGCGGCCGGGGTTAGCTGGATGCTGGTCGACTGGACTCGGAAGAGTCGTCCGTCTGCGGTGGGGATGGCAGTCGGCGCGGTCTGTGGCCTCGCGGCCGTAACTCCCGCGTCGGGGTTCGTCGGCCCCGGCCCCTCGATCATCATCGGCATCGTCGCCGGTGTGTTCTGCAACTACGTCGCGAACTGGCGTGCCCGAACTCGTCTCGACGACTCGCTCGACGTCTTCGCCTGCCACGGTGCGGGTGGCATGTGGGGAACGTTCGCAACCGGCCTCTTCGCCTCGGCCGCGGTCAACTCCGCGGGGCGGAACGGCCTCTTCTACGGGAACCTCCACCAGTTCCTCGTCCAGCTGGTGGGGATCGCGGTCGTCGCGGTCTTTGCCTTCGTCGGCACGTACGTCCTCCTGCGGGTGATCAACGTCTTCTCTCCGCTTCGGGTGGGGCCTACCGAGGAAGACTCGGGGCTCGACATCTCGGAATTCGGTGAGGAGGCCTACGATACCACCGAGGGTCCGAACCCTCCCTCCACGTCCTGACGCGACCGGGCTCCGGTCACGGCCCTTCGGGCGATCCCCCGGCTTCGATAGGTTTTCAAGGGGGGGGCCGCCGTGAATGAAAGAGGAAGCCTGTGACCGCGGCGGTGTTCCAGGCCAACATCCCGCCCCCGCCCCTGTACCGGGTCGCGCGGGCGTTGCGCCGTCTCTCCCTCATCGTGCTGGTCGTCCTGATCCTGTTCACCGTATCGGTCGCGTACTCGGCCATCTCGACCGTCCGCTCGGGTTCGAGCGTGGGCTCAATTACCGAGGCATTTGCGGGGAACGGCACCCTGGTTCTGAGCGGGACACTGACCCTCAACAACAACGGGTTGTACCCGGTCCAGGGCCTCACCTTGAGCGTTCGCATCACCAACGCCTCGGGGTCACCGGTGGGGGCGACCGAGCTCGGACCGACCCGACTGCCGAGCGCGAGTTCGGTCGTCGAACCCCTGACCCTCTACGTGCCGGTGAATGGAAGCGGCGCCGGAGCGTCGCTGCTCACCGAGGACCAGTCACTGCCGGTGTCGGTGTGGGCTAATGCGACGTTCGGGTACCTGTTCCCGATCTCTCTCGCGGTCTCGACCACCCGGTCGTGGGGGGCCCCGTTCGCGGACCTCAGCGTCTCGGTCGGCACTCCGGCGGTCAACGGGACCGGCACCTACGTCCCCA
>JASHYQ010000321.1 GCA_030042955.1 Thermoplasmata archaeon | reverse complement strand
GGCGTGACGTGTGACGGGGCGAACGGGTACGTCTACGTGGCCAACTGGGGCTCCAATAACGTGACGGTGATCAACGGGTCGACCGACACGGTCGTGGGGTCGGTCCAAGTCGGCTCCGATCCATTTGCCGTGGCGTATGACAGCGCGAACGGGTACGTTTACGTGGCAAACCTGTTTTCTGCCTCGGTCTCGGTGATCAACCCGGTCTCCTCCACCCAATCCTCGTCCTTCCTCGGCTTCGAGCTCACTGCATCCTACATCCTGATCGCACTAGTTGTCGGTGTGGTTGGCGGGATCGTGGTGGTCCACCGGCTGCGCAAGCCCAAGCCGCCTCGCTCGCCGAACAACGGTGTCGTCGGTGGCACGACGAATTAACTCTCCACGTCGGCGAGCGGACCCGGGGATTCCGATTTGGGCTAAGCTAGGTCAGAAAGCGACTCAGGTTCCATGTCGAACCGTAGAGGGGTCCTGCGCCGACCGAAGAACTGCCGAGGGCGATCTACTCGCACCCCCTCGAGCGGGTCCACAGAGGCGGAGGCTGCGAGTGTGTCTCAGCTGCGTTTGCTGGAGCCGAAGCGTTGACCCGCTACCCGACTTGACGAACCGCTGGTCCGATTTTTCCAGCATTCCTCGGCGCTCGAGGGAGATACACGCGCTGAGATTCGTTAGCCGAGCCGAACGAGTGTCACACGACCGTCAGGGCGCGTTAGGAGATCCCGCAGTGCGTCGTCGGCTCACTTCGTCAGCGACCTCTCAGCGGGTCTGAGACCTGGCCACCGGCCTAAAGGAGCTGCTGGTCAATCCAGGTTTACTTTCGCCCTAAGTATCCGGAGAGCAACCCAACGCCGGTCCGAGGCTGAGCAAAATGGCCGTGGGTGAAGAGCGCGGGGCAAGTGTTGGTCCAGGGGAGTTCCGAGCGCGCCCGGACGCACCGGGGTGGGCTGCGAGTTCAGGCGCCCCTGGCGTTGCTCACGGTTCCGTTCGCTCGCGCCGGGGAATGGCTCGGTGGCCGAAGTCGCGCCCTGTGTTGGCCATTCTGATTGTTCTTCTCTTTTCGGCGTCCGGGCTCCTCGTCCTGGTAGGGGCGCCCTCCCCGGCCCAGGCAGCTCCTCCCGTCCCCCAAGCCACGGGACTTTCGGACGATTTCACCCACGACACCGTCCTGAATCCCAGCCTGTGGCAGATCAACGGGCCGGTCGCCTTGAACTTCTCCAGCGACAACTGTCCCTACTGCTTCGTGATCCCCCTGACCCCGAGTTTCTCCTCGGCGGGCATGGAGATTGCCGACGCCGATGCGAACTCGGTAATCGGCGCGATCCAGAGTGTCCAAAACTTCAATCCGCCCATCACCGTCACGGCGCTGGTGAAAGGGATCGTATCGAACGGGCATCCGTTCGTCTTCGGAATCTCCTCCCAAAACAGCTCCTCTGGCGTTCAGGTCACGGGCAACCTGAACCCAGACGACTGCAGCGCCGAGAGCAATTGCGGAAACCCCTCCACCTGCGGCACCCCGGCCAACTCCTCCATCGCGCCGAGCCAGTGCTTCTATGGAATCTATGCCCGGGCTGGATCGAACGGCGGCAACTGGAAGAAATCGCCGCCGTTGGACCTCACCCCCGCCGTGGAGGTGGTCTACACGCTCACGATCGCCGTCGATAGTTCGGGAGATGCGCAGTTCAACGTCAGCGCGGGAGGCCAACTCCTCGGTCAATCAACGGAGCAAGTTGGGGCGGGTCCGTTCTACATCATCATGGGTCAGTCCGAGGGGGTGCCGGTCCCCGGCCCCGGAAACAACAGCGCGGTCTGGATCTCCGCGACCCTGACGCCGTCCACGAGCTTCACCGGCCCCTCTCCTTCCGGAGCTTCTTCCGGGCTTTCGTCGACCGAGTGGCTCATCGTGGTCTTCGTGGTTGTTGTGGCTCTCGTCATCGTCCTCGCCACTGCTTTACGAAGCCGCCGAGGACGCAACCTGACGGTTACCGTACTGGACTCAGGAACGCTCTCTCCCGTTTCGGGAGCCGGCGTCTTGATAGAGGGACCCAAGAACCTCACCGGCAGCACGGGCAATGATGGGAGAGTCGCCTTCGGCGGCGTGAGCGCGGGTAGTTACGCCCTCAAAGTCGGTGCTCCAGGATACCAACCCTCGATTCCGGCAACGGTCTCCGTCGAACGAGCGACCGCGCACACCGTGAGGCTCGACAGGATGACACCGGCCGTCTCACCCGGCGTGGTCGCTCCCGCATCAATCGAGGAGCGGAGGCAAGAGGCACAGTTGCCTCCGACCGTTGCACCGCAAGCAGTCCCGTCGGGCACCTCGCCTGCGATGGCCGGACCGGGGGTGGTACCCGCGCCCACCGGCCCAGAGAGTTTCGAGGAGAGAGAGGGCTGGGCCGGCGAAAGGGTCCGCGAGATCATCCGGACGTTCCAAGCGAAGGGCGCTGTTTCCCCCGAAACGGCGCTCACCGCCCAGGAGCTCGGCTTGTCTCGGATCTTCGTTCGGATCATGAAGCGACGCAGAGGGAGGACGAGAGTCTTCGTAGAAATCAATGGGCGGTACTATCTCGACGAGAAGGCGCTGCAAGAGATGAAGTGATTCCGCGCGTACGATCGCGATGTCCCGGAGTCGCCATCGGACACGCGAACTCGCGCAGATCAGCCCCGACGGTTAGGGCCGGCTCACCACGCTGGTCGCGTGGACGTAGAGTGGAACGCCCGTGCTGGGATTCGAACCCAGGTCTGAGGCTCCGCAGGCCTCTAGGATAATCCATTGCAGCGGAGCGGGGGTGGACCCCGCGTCCGTAGCTACCCCACACGGGCATCCAGTCGGGACGCGTCCCGGTCGCGCCGAGCGGGGTCGCCTATAAAAGCCCGGGGCAACGACGGCGGCGACCCGAGCCACACTTTATACCGGCCCGGGCTCCCCGGAATGGTCGGACGTCAGGTCCCCTCCATGGCGGAAGAGAAGACGAGCGACCCGTGGCCGGAGCTCCGCGACCTGCCGATGGGCCGTCGGGTCGAGCTCCAGGACGGGCGAGGGCAGTCGTACGTGGGGACCGTGGTTTCGCGTCACGGCTTCTTGGGCGAACGGATCCTGCAACTCAAGCTCTCGAACGGCTACAACGTGGGGATCCGGGTCGACCCGGGAGCCACCTTCCGCCTTCTTCCGGACTCCCCGCGCCAGGTAAGGGAGGAGCCCGGCCCGCAGCGACGGGAGCCTCCGTCCCTGGGCGCTTCCTGGGTCGCGCTCCTCACGACGGGGGGGACCATCGCCTCGCGGGTCGACTACGAGACCGGTGGGGTCCGACCGGTCAAGGGAGAGGCGGAGATCCTCGCCTTCTATCCCGAGCTTGAGCGCGGGGGGCCCGTGCGGATCATCCCCGTGTTCGACCGACTGAGCGAGGACCTCCGACCCGCGGACTGGGTAACCCTCGGCGAGCACGTGGTCGGCGCCTTTCGGGAGGGGGCGACCGGGGTGGTCATCGCCCACGGAACCGACACTCTCGGCTTCACGGCTGCTGCGCTCAGCTTCCTCCTGGTCGACCTCCCCGGCCCGGTCGTGCTCGTCGGGGCCCAACGATCCCCCGACCGCCCGTCGTCGGACGGACCCTCGAACCTGCAGGCGGCCGTCCTGGTCGCGCGGGAAGCCCGGCTAGGCGAGGTCGTGGTGGTGATGCATGAGGGCCCCTCGGACACCCAATTCGCGATCCACCGCGGCACCTGGGTGCGCAAGATGCACTCGAGCCGTCGCGACGCCTTCGAGAGCCGGAACGGCCCCGAGCTCGGCGAGGTCGACGCTGACCGGGTGACGCTCGGGCCGCTTGCGCGTCCCGCCACCGCCGGCCCGGCCCATCTGGACGGGCCGATCGACGACCGGGCGGCCCTCCTCTGGTTCTACCCCGGGCTCTCCCCAGTTCATGCGCGGGCCATCTCCCTGGACGTCCGGGGGTTGGTCATCGCCGGAACCGGCCTCGGGCATATCGCCTCCAGCCATCTCGAGTGGATCCGGGAGGCGACCGCCCGCGGCGTGACCGTCGCGATGACGACCCAGTGCCTCGGCGGGCGGGCCGACCCGTTCGTCTACGCGACCGGCCGGGACCTCGTCTCGGCCGGGGTCGTCTACCTCGACGACCTGTTGCCCGAGACGGCCTACACCAAGATGGTCTGGGCGCTCGGGCATGCGACCACCCGAGAGGCGGTGGCGGAGCTCCTCCAGACCCCGCGCGCGGGCGAGTTCCTCGAACGTCACGCGGGGGTTCGTGGGCGATGAAGGCCGGCCTCGAGATCCATCAGCAGCTGGCGACGGGTAAGCTGTTCTGCGCGTGCCCCGCGGAGCTGTCGGAGGACGTCGCGGTCTCCTTCGGGCGACGCCTGCGGGCCGCCGAGGGAGAGGACCGGGCGGTCGACGCCGCCGCCTCGCTCCAGGCCGCGCGCGGCCTGCTCTACCGCTACGAGGTCGTGCCCTCGAGCTGTTTGGTCGAGATGGACGACGAGCCGCCGCATCCCTTGAACGCGGACGCGCTGGAGACCGCCCTCCTCGTCGCTCTCCTTCTCGAGGCCCGGCCGGTCGACGAGGTGGAGGTCATGCGGAAGATCGTCGTGGATGGCTCGACCACCTCCGGATTCCAGCGGACCGCGCTCGTCGCCACCGGCGGCCACATCGACGTGCGGGGTCGCACCCACCGGATCGAGACGGTCTGCCTGGAAGAGGACGCGGCCCGCCGCATCGGCGAGTCACCGGACGGGGTCACGTACCGGCTCGACCGTTTGGGGATCTCCCTCATCGAGATCGCCACCGCTCCGGACATCACGAGCGGGGTGGAGGCGCGGGAGGTGGCCGAGGAGATCGGCGCGCTCCTGCGGGCCACCGGTCGAGTCCGACGAGGGATCGGAACGATCCGGGAGGACGTCAACGTCTCCACCGAGGGTGGACGACGGACCGAGATCAAGGGAGTCCAGGAGCTGCGCAAGATCCAGGAGTACGTCGAGCGCGAGGTGGGTCGCCAGCGGGTGCTCCTAAGCCTCCGGGACGAGCTCCTCCGTCGCGGCGCCTCCGTTCCCTCCGGCTCCCAGCGAGAGATGACGGACCTCTTCCGGGAGGTCCGGTCCGGGCCGCTCTCGGAGGTGCGCCGCTCCGGCGCCGTGGTGCTCGTGCTGCCCCTACTGGGCTTCGCAGGCCTCCTCAAGTCCCCGCCGGGCACCGAGGAACGGCTCGGCCGGGAGTTGGCGGCCCAGGCGCGGGCCGTGGGCCTCGGGGGGATCCTCCACTCCGACGAGCTCCCGGGCCACGGAGTCAGCGAAGCGGTGGTCCGGAAGCTCCGGCAGGCCCTCGGGGTCGGCGACGCCGACGCGTTCGTCCTGGTCGTTGGCCCGTCGCGCGAGCCCGCCGAGGCCGCGGTCGAACGGGTCGCGGCGCGGGCTCGGGCGGCGCTCGAGGGGGTTCCCGAAGAGACCCGGGACCCGCTCCCCGACGGGAGCACCCGCTACTCGCGCCCCCTTCCCGGAAGGGACCGGATGTATCCGGAGACCGACGTCCCACCTATCCCGGTCTCCGGGGAACGGCTCGACATGCTCCGCCGGGACCTGCCAGAGCATCCGTCGGCGCGCCGCGAGCGAATCATCCGGCAGTACACGCTCCCGCTCGAGGTCGTCCGTCAGCTCGAGGGGCTCGAGGACGTCGAGGAGTTCGAGGCGCTCGTCCAGCGGGGCCATGCTCCCGGCGCGGTGGCCCGCCTCCTCACGCAGGACGCCCCGGCGGCGATGGCCCAGACGCCGGAGGCCCGCCCCTTCTCCCTCGACATCTTGGATATGGTGCTCGCCGCGGCCGAGAGCGGGAAGTTCGCGAAGGAGGGCATCCCCGCCGTGCTCGGGGCGCTCGCGGCCGGCGCGACCTCGGTCGAGGCGGCCATCGGCCGCGCGGGCCTCTCCTCAGGACCGGTCGAGGACCTGGACGCGGTCGTCGACCGCATCGTCCGTGCGAACGCGAAGCTCGTCCACGAGCGAGGAGAGGCGGCCCTCTCTCCGCTGATGGGGGACGTCATGCGGGAGGTCCGGGGCCGGCGCGACGGGAAAGAAGTCGCGGATTCGCTGCGACGCTCGATTGCGCGCCTGCGGGCGGAAACGGCGACCCCGCCGCCCTGAGGGGAACGGATGGCTTCCTTACGGCACCGCCCTCCCGCTCGTCCCCGCCGCTCCCCTCGCTCCCCATTCCGGGTGGTGGTGACCGACGTCGACGGCACCCTGACCGACCGGTCGCGTCGCCTCGACCCCGTGGCCGTCGGGGCGATACGAGCGGTCGAGGACCAGGGGATCCCGGTTGTCCTCGCCACCGGCAACGTCCTTCCCGTCGCGCTCGCGCTCCACCGCTCGCTC
>JASHYQ010000320.1 GCA_030042955.1 Thermoplasmata archaeon | reverse complement strand
GTCGCATTCCGGGGCTCAGAATCCTGGCGTCTACGTCGAATTCGGGCTACCTGTTGCTGTAGTCCTTGCAATCGGGGTAGGAGCCTTAGTGACCCATCGTCGTCGTAAGGCGACGACCAGGCAGGATCGCGTTGAAGCCCCCACTCCCAGGCCCCCCGAGAGGCTTCCCACCCCGCCGTATCCCTCCCGCTCCAGTGAGCGAGAGCCGGGGACAGCAGGCGAGTCTCTTGATCCTCTCGACGATGCGTTCTAAGAGACGTCAAGAGAGCCCCGTGAACTGCGTGCGTTAAGTCAAATCGATTCTGAACACTCAACTCCTGCTCGGCAGTCGGGACCCCAGCGTCGATGGTTTCGAGCTTCAGCCCACCCGACAACGCACCTTCGGTTGAGTTCAACCTGCTCCTGACCGCGTGGCCAGAGGCGGCCCAGCGATGAGAAAACAGTGTAAGGCCCTAGCTAGCCACAGATGGCCTCAAGGGAACGACCGGATTCGAGTTTCTGTGCAGGAGGCTGGTTTCTGTGCACCGAGGAGTTTTCGGGCAAAGCCTCGCCGTCGAGCGGCGTTGCCAAGGAAGTGCCCTGAAACCACTGCCCCGAAACCCCCACGTTCATGAGGGACGTCGGATGGACCCGACGGAGTAGCATGAGCGGGTCGGGTTCCGAAGCTCCCACGACGGGCCCTCACCGTCCCGTCGTGACCGTGATCTGGGCCACGATCAACGAGCGAGCGAATCTCCCGAGCCTGGTGAGCCGTCTCCAGGCGGCCCACCTCCCCGACTTTGAAGTCGTGGTCGTGGACGACGGGAGCAACGACGGAACCCGGGAGTACCTGACCGAGCTTGCCGCATCCGACCTTCGGTTCCGTCCGGTCTTCCACGACGGGAAACAGACGACGCTGCGCGCCCAATGCCAGGGGATCGGGGCGGCCTCGGGGGAGTTCCTGGTCATCATGGACGCGGACCTCCAGCACCCCCCCGAGACCATCCCTGCGATCGTGCGAGCCCTCACCGAAGGGGCTTCGCTGGTGGTGGCGAGTCGGTACGCGGACCAGGGCTCGCCCGGCCCCCGAACGGTCGTTCGAGCCCTGATCTCGCGGACCGCCGAGCGGATCGCTTGGCTCGCCTTGCCCGAGGCCCGCCGGGTGAGCGACCCGATCTCCGGGTTCTTCGGGTTCCGTCGGGAGGTCTTTCTACCGCTCGACCCCACCTACCGTGGATACAAGCTCCTGCTCTTTCTGCTGGTCATGAACGGGAACCGACCCGTGCGGGAGGTCGGTTTCCAGTTCGCTCCCCGCGCGGGCGGGGAGAGCAAGCTCACCCAGGGGCTGGGGTTCATCCGCGTCTTCCTTCGCGAGCTCCGGTTGGCCCGACGGTTCCGACGGAGCCTCCGCCGGTCGGCGTCCATGGCCCCCGACTCGAGTCGGGTCGCGCGGTAGGGGACTCGCCGCGCTCGAGTCGACCCGTCGTGTCCGCACCCGCGGAAGGGCTATACGGGCCGACGGAAGGGAGGCCGCGATGCGGCTTCTCATCACGGGAGCCTCCGGTTTCATCGGACGGCACCTCTGCCGGCTCGCGCTCGAGAACGGCCACGAGGTCGTCGGGACCTATCTCTCCAAGGAGGAGCTCATGGCGACCTTGGACGTGGGGGAAGAGGTCCGCTGGGAGCAGCTCGACCTCCGGGACGACCTCCGCGCGGGTCGCCTGGTCGAGGAGGTCCGCCCGGAGGGCGTCTTCCACCTGGCGGGGCAGGCGTACGCGGCCCGTGCGTGGGAGGACCCGATCGACACCTTCCGAAGCAACGTGGAGGGGACGGTCCGGCTCTACGAGGCGCTGCGCCGCCATCCTCCCCGCGAGGGAACGTTCCTGGCCTCGTCGGCCTCCGCCTACGGGGTCGTGACCCAACTTCCGACCCCGGAAGAGACGCCGCTCAACCCGATCAACCCGTACGGGGTCTCGAAGGCGTGTCAGGACATGCTCTCTCTCCAGTACTCCCTGAACTACGGGCTCCGGATCGTCCGGGGACGGCTCTTCATCACCACCGGACCCGGGAAGACCGGGGATGCCCTGAACGACTTCGCCCAACGGATCGTCGCCCTCGAGGCGGTCGGGCAGCCCGGTCAGCTGCGGGTAGGCAACCTTGCGACCCGCCGGGACATATCGGACGTTCGAGACGTGACGCGGGCGATCTGGAAGGTCTTCGAGGCGGGGCGACCTGAGCAGCCGGTGAACATCGGAGCGGGCACGAGCGTCTCGATCGCGAGCATCGCCCAATCGCTGGTGCAGCTGGCCCGCGTGCCGTTGACGTTGGCCCCGGACCCTGCCCTCTTCCGCGCCACCGACGAGCCCGAGATCCGAGCGGACACCACCCGTCTCCACTCGCTCGGGTTCACCCCGGAGTTCCCGCTCGACCGGACGGTCCGGGACGCGCTGGACTACTGGCGGCACGCCACCGGCGCGCCTCCCTAGCGACCCCACCGTTCTGGTCGAGAGACGGAACGCCCGGCTCGTTCAGGACGTCGCCGGGGTTCGGACGCCCGGGGTCCCCTTGCTTCTCCAGAGGTCGACCAGCAGGCCGACGAGCAGGACCGTGAGGAGCACGTCGAGCACGTCGGTCGGCCAGTAGACTCCGCCGATCAGGGCCCAGTCGCTGTACGCTACGTCGTAGTTGAATGCGCCAACAACGCCGATTCCCCAGAACCACCACCGGGCGCGGGCGCTGACGAGGGCGACCGGAAGGAGGGAGACGAGCATGTTGAACGAGAGGTACTGGGTCAGGATCGCGACGCCCGTGACGGTGACGGCCGCCGCGCGCAGCGAAGGCCCCGCCCGGTAGAACGCGATGGCCATCACGGCGAGCGTGAGCACCGCCTGGACCGCGGGCACGAGCGGCCCCGAGGGGAGGAGATTCTGGTACTGCAGGACCCCGTAGAAGTTCAGGCTGAACGAACGTCGGTTGATCTGCGAGAAGAAGACGACGTCGAT
>JASHYQ010000319.1 GCA_030042955.1 Thermoplasmata archaeon | reverse complement strand
CGCTGGCCACCTCGCTCGCGTTCGGATGGTACACGCTAGCCGGGCCCCTCGTCGCGGCCCGGGCCGGGGCCGTCCTGGGCCTGCTGGCGTTCCTGACGAACTTCCTGCGCGAGAACCTGACGATGCTGCTCTCGCCGGTGGTCGGCCGCCGGCTGGGCGGCGCTGGCCTCACGGCGCTTGGGGGCGCTACCGCGATGGACACCACGCTCTACTTCATCACCCGGTATGGCGACGAGGAGGCGGGCACGCTCGCCCTCGCGAGCGGCCTCGTCCTCACGGTCGCGGCGAGCCTCCTCCTGCCGGCCGTGCTGGCCCTACCCTGACGGGCCCCCTCCCTCGAATCCGTTAAGCCCGACCGGGACTGGCGTTCCCCGTCGGGCTCGTGGTCCAGCGGTTACGACGTCGCTCTCACACAGCGAAGACCGCCGGTTCGAATCCGGCCGAGCCCATCCCGTGCCTGGGGGCATCCCCCCTCACCGAACCTGCGCTGACGTGGGGGATGCCCCCCCAGCCCAGGGCTGAACTGTCCGGGATCTCGACGGGACCGGGGGCCCGCTTCGTCAGGAGGCCTCTAAGTCCAGCCTAGACTGCGAGGTCCGCCGCAACGGGGGATGCTCGAACGCGTCGATATGAATAAGGCAAGATGCATCGCAGTGCCAGATAGATTGGAAAGACCTTGGAGCGCGCAGCCTGGGGTTTGGTAGCGGTCGCGGCGATTCTGAGCTGCATCGCAGGCTTTGCTGTGGGCAGGTTCGTCGGAGGGGGCGGGAACTACGCATTGATTCTCGCCGGGCTTGGGATTGTCGCGACCGTCGCCACCACCCTTGGAGTCGCAATCCTAAACTCGTCGGCCACCCTGGCAGCCGAGAGTCGCGCAGAGCGCCGACGCAACTCGAAGCAGTTCGGCCGACATTCTATCGAGCTGAATGAGCACGTTTTCAAGTTCATGGTGTCGGTCCGGATCGAGTATCCGCTCGAGCGCAATCCACCGATTCACCCCGCCGGGTTCGGACTTGTAGTGCCTCACCCCAGCTCACCACAACCGATTGGAATTGCGGGGCTGGCCAACTGGCCATATGGGCTAGCCCACTTTCTCGCTAATCTGGAAGTCAAGGCTCGCTGGGACGGCGCATTAGCCATCCTTTCGAAATTCTATTCGGCCCGCGACTCAAACCTGGCCGTGCTGACCGATGCCCTTACTTCACGGATTCGGGAGGAGTTCGGTGAAGAGATGGGTTTGACGGGCCATGTTGGCGACCCTCCCCCGTGGGTGGACGTTGAAGGGGTTAGTTGGTTTGCGATGGCCAAAAGGGAGTCGGGATACCAGCAATTCTACGCGACGCCCAATCCCGACCCACCTGCCGGCTCTCTCGGCCCATATTTCGTCTCATGGGGGACGGGGTCGTTCCTCTGCGGGCGCTCTCGGGCCGAGGCTGATCCGTCCAGACTTCAGAGGGTTTTTGATGATGTGACCGACACCGACGAGATAGCTGCGGGGTTGAACAATCTCATCGCCCTAGCTCGCGACACAGTCACAGCAGTCTCAGCTCTTGGCGAGACCTTCAGGGTATACTCAAACCGGATACAGCTCGCCCATACCTTCGAGGGGTCGTGCGATATCTGCCGTATATGGGTTCCCCGATAGCCCGGCTTCGGCGTCCCAGCCCGTCACCCGAACCCACGATAGATTGAAGTCTGCTTGGCTGGGGTCGGCCGAAGTTAGATTGCGACGCTCACGGCGCCGCTCACCACTTGTTAAGTGACATCAGCGCGGCAATCATGACGTCCTCTGTGGTGCGGATGGCGAGCAGCGTCTCTGCCCGCTCGCGATCGTGAGGGCTATGGGTCCCTCCGCCAGAGAGATAGGAGTATGCGTTCCGGATGAATGTGTTGAGCGTCTTTCCAGCGATGGCAACGTCCAGCCTCGTGTTCCATTTCGGTTCGGAAATCCCGCCAGTCAGTCGACGGAAAAAGAACTCGTAGGCGCTCCTACACGAGTCGATGGCCTCCCGGTACGCGTCAGGTCCGCCCGAGGTGTATCTCTCGTACGCTCCGAGGAGCTTCTTCAGTTCATCTGGATAGTCGGTCTCTAGGATGTGGTGGAGTCGATCCCGTTCAGCCCTCCGAGCATCGCTAATCTCCTCGACAAAGACCTCCACTCGGAGAGGGTCTAAAGGATCGGTCGCCACTTGAAGCCTCAATCCGAGACCAAGCACGCTTGCGCAAGCGGCAAGATACTGACGGTGAACTTCCAGTTCTCGCCCTCGTTGTTTTTCCGCTTCGGCGGCTTTGCGGGTGTAAGGTCCGGCCTCAGAGGCGACGAACCGAGAGAGTCCGTATTGCACGAAGAGACCAAGGAACTGTGGAAATCGGTCTCTTGATCCCCCGTATGCGGCAATGAAAAGGCGCGAAAGTTCCGCCTTGGATAAGGACGGCCGAGTCGACGGTGTTCCAAGGATTCCCTCGATAACCGGGAGCAATCCGCGGGGGATAGTCGCCGAGATGCCCGCGGCAGTCACCATCCACTCAGCCTCGGCGAATCTTACGACCCTAAGCTTGGTCAAGCGCTCCGCGATTCTGGCAAGCGCTAGGCTTTCCTCGGCAGGGATAGAAGGCGGTGGATGGACGAGCAAGTAAAAAGACGGACCCCCGGCTTCGTCTCCGAGTACGCGTCGATATTCAATCCTAGCTCAAGCAAGTCATCTCCGAGCTGTTTCGTGAAGCGCGCGCCAATACGCGAGGCGGTGGCTCACGCCCTCGAGCTATGTCCCTCTCCACCGAACCCTGCCCGTCCGGATGCCCCGGAGGGATCTCCCTGACGGTGGGCGAGGCGACGACTTCGACCTACCCCCTCACCGAACACGACCCTTTGGGAGCGCCTTCGCAGGCTTAGGATGTCGTTCTTCTCGGTACGGGACCACCTTTGACCAGTCCGTCTCGTAGGGGTTCTCAAACGCGTACCGTTCAAAGTAGCCGACAGTCCGGAGGTGGGGGGTCAAGTCGGTGAATTGCGGCAACTGACGGACTATCTGAGCCGTCGCAGCTTCCCAGCACACAACCCGAACGGACCAGCCTTGGTTGGTGGCGTCACCCACCAAGTCGTAGTAGTCCGCGTCGCCGGCGACTATCACTATCTCGCCATTCGGTTCGGGTTGCCACTTGCTGACGAGCTTAGTGCAGTCGATTATCAGCGCGGCATCCACTCGTTTCTCGACCCCACGCGGGTTCTTTCGGAAAATCTTCAGGGCCACGCCCATGCCCTCGAGGATCTTCCATATCGAATCGAGTGGAGGGGGCTCCGATCCGTAGAGCTTGGGAAATGATTCGGAACCCAGTTGAAAGAACACCTCGTCCCGATCAGGGTTAAGAAAACCGAACAGACGGCCGAAATCCAGCCTGTAGAGCTTTCCGCGGGCTACCGACCGTTCCGCCGTTGCGGCAGCCCGTTGCCCTTCGATGAAGACGTTCGAATTGTCTACGAACACGTACGATCGCATGCGATACTTCGACTGGCAAAGCGGTCCCCGGGACAAGAAAGTTCCCAAATGTGACTTCACCGTGGCCTCATGGAGGAGTGGCTCCTGGATCTGCAGTACACGAAAAAATGGGCCGGTTTCTCCCCCGGCCCGAGGGCCTTGTTGTTTGCTTGGTTTTCAGAAATCGCTTACACTTTTGTGCGGTTGGATTTGTGGAGATGATGCAACTTACAGATGATACAGACGTGAACGAGAGGGTACTTGCTCTTCTTGGCCATAGCTTCGCGTCCGTCGACAACCGACTGCATACGGCGGGCGAAATCTTCGTTCTTCCCCGTACGGTCGGCGAGCGACTGGAGTCGGGCTACGTCCTTCTTGGTCGACTCTGTCGTTCTGACCACCTCCTCGGGCGACCCCGGGCGTCCCTGATAATATACTCTCACTGAACTGCAGGCTTCAGCCGTGTCCGGCTACCCTACTCCCGAAGTCGGGCCGTGGACTTCGTACCGTACGTTGCGAGTTTACTTTGATTCCGGTGTGTCTCCACCAAGCGGGAAGCCACCCGAATTCGTGACTCTCGGGTATTCTGTCTGCCAGCCCGACGCCTCATCCTTCCGGCAGGCGCTTAGCTCGGGTGTGAGTTCTTGGGCCCCGGGAGATCCGGTCGGCTTCTGGGGCCTAAGGCTTGAA
>JASHYQ010000318.1 GCA_030042955.1 Thermoplasmata archaeon | reverse complement strand
CAGGTTGACCCCCTACGGGCGCCGATGTCCGCGGTTGAGTCGTAACGCTCCCATCAGGGCACCGTGCGGGTGACCCGGGTGGGCTCCGGCGACGTAGCCGAACTCTTGCGCTTCAAGGTGCTGTCGGACGAACGAGTTTCCGCCGGAGCCCTCCGGTCCTATCTGCGCGATACGAGGAACATCTTCTTCCTGGCGATGGAAGACGGGGCCGGTCTAGGATACCTCCCGGGCACCGCTCTTCGACAGATTCGATCCAATCGGCTTCAAATGCTCCTCTATGAGATTGGAGTCACGGCTCCGTACCGAAGGCGAGGTGTGGGCCGTGCCCTGATCACCGCCCTCTTGGACTATTGCCGGTCGCGACAGTTCGACGAGATCTTCGATCTCACGGACCCGGGGAACCTCGCTGCGGTTAGGCTCTACCGCTCCACCGGCGCGAAGCCGGAAACCCCGGCCGACCGGATGCTTGTCTACCGGCTCGCTGGCGACCCCCCTAGACCTCCGAGGGCTGCCGGCCGACAGAGCGGGGGCAGCGAGCGCTGCCCCGGGCGGAGCTCGACGAACTCCTGCGTGAGACCACAGACCCCGCAGAACGAGATCCGGAAGGTCAGGTTCCTTCGGATCGGGCCATGGCACCTCGCACAGACGTATCGGGGGTCGGCCTCGGGCGGTCGGTCAGGGGGGTGAACCGAGCGACGAAGGTCTGTCGGTTGTCTTGACAGGCCCTGCTTCCGGCATAGACTGCGCCTGGGGGTCGGACGACTCTGCGAAAGAAGGGCCGGGCCGGCCGAAACCGGCCCGGTGGAATCGGTTGGCTCTTCTTGGGGCGGTGGCAGCTGGAGGGAGCGCAGCTTGGAGGCAAACGCTTGGTTGAGTTCGTCCAGGTCTCCGTGATCGACCGGACAGGGGGGTGGCCGGGCCGAAATCGACGAAAAGGTACAATCTCTTGTCGAGTAGCCCCGAGCGGATCCGCTGGTTGTTACATCGCAGTGGGATACACCACCGTCTAAAACATGCGACGCCGCGACGACGGTAGGCCGACCCCCGGCACTCGATGGCAAAGAGACCCCGAACCATCGCACGAAGCGCGGAGGACGCATCGGAACAGGACGGCTACCGTCCCGTCAGAGGTCCGGAGATGGTGGTTACAGAAACCCTTTCGTAACAAGGGGCGGACTCACAGGGGGGTCCCCTATCCATCACTTGGCCGTTTCGAGCTCACTCCCGCAGTCTGTTACGGCTGGCGTGGGGTTAATCTAAGAAAGACCGTTCTCGGGTCGTGCCGAAGACCCGACGGCTGGCGGCCATCATGTTCACCGACATGGTGGGGTACACCGCGGCCGCCCAGGTCGACGAACAAGCCACGCTAGCGTTACGCGACGAACAGGAAGCTGTCGTCCGTCCGCTGGTCAACAGGCATCAGGGGCGGAAGGTGAAGTCCACCGGCGACGGGCTTCTTGTCGAGTTTGAGAGTTCCCTCAAGGCGACCGAGTGCGCGATCAGCATCCAGCGGAAGCTTCACGAACGCAACGAAAGGACCGGTGTTACCCCCATCAGCTTACGGATCGGCATCCACCTGGGGGATGTAGAGCAGCAAGCGGCTGACATTTTCGGCGATGCGGTAAACATCGCCTCTCGAATTCAGCCGGTGGCGGAGCCCGGCGGCATCTGCGTCTCGAACGCTGTCCACGAACAGGTCTGGAACAAGATCTCCGAGAAGCTCGAAAAACTCCCTCCGACGGCACTCAAGGGGTTACGGGTCCCGATGGACCTCTACCGGGTCGTCTTGCCCTGGACCGATCAGGGATCCCGATCCTCGATCCCCGGACCGACCGGAATCGCGGTTCTCCCGTTCACCAACATCAGTCCGGATCCGAAAGACGAGTACTTTGCGGACGGTCTCACCGAGGAGCTCATAACGGTGCTGTCCCGGTTGCGGGAGCTACCGGTCATCGCACGCACGTCGGTAATGCAATACAAGTCCACCACTAAGGCGGTGTCGCAGATCGGAACGGAGCTGGGCGTGGCCACGGTGCTGGAAGGGAGCGTGCGAAAAGCAGGGAACCGACTTCGGATCACCGCGCAGTTAATCGACGCAGCGACCCAGCGGCATCTCTGGGCGAACTCGTACGACCGGGAACTCGACGACGTCTTCGCGATTCAGACCGAGATCGCAAGGCAGGTTTCGGAGGCGTTGAAGATCGAGCTACGGCCGGCCGAAGCGGAGCGTCTCGCTTCGAGACGCCCGGTTCGGCCGGACTCATACCTCGCCTACTTGAAAGGGCGGGCCTATCTTCACGGTAGCTCCAAGGCCTCGCTGGAGGAGGCGAAGGGGCAGTTCGAGCTCGCGATTTCCCTGGACTCCGACAATGCGGTCGCGCATGCGGGTTTGGCCACCGTCATGTTCCTGCTCGGGATTTGGTACACGGAAGTTTCGCTAACGGAATGGGAGAAGACTGTCCGACGATTGGTGGAGCGGGCCATAGAGCTCGACAACGACCTCGCCGAGGCCCACCAGGTCTTGGCGATTCTACATTGGAGGGCCAACGAGTTTTCAGAGATGGAAAAGGAGCTCAGAGTTGCTCTGACGCTCGACCCGAGCTATGCTCTGGCGCATAATCGGCTGGCACAATGCCTGCAAATGGAGGTCCGGATTGACGAAGCGCTCCTAGAGTTCACCCTGGCCGAGGCCGCCGATCCCCTCTGGGCCAACAACCTCGCGATGTTCGCCATCTCCCTCATATGGCTCGGTCGCCTGGACGAGGCGCTGCTCAAGATACAGAAGATAGGCGAACTGCCATCCGCCGGTCGAGGGTATCATAGTATGCTTGCGAGCTACCACCTTGCCCGCTCCGACCTCGCGCAGTGCCTCCGCGAGCTCGAGCGGGCCGA
>JASHYQ010000317.1 GCA_030042955.1 Thermoplasmata archaeon | reverse complement strand
GGAGCGCTCGGACCGGGCGACGGCGTGGCGGTACGGAGCTTCCCGCACGACGAAGCCCCCGGCGCGGAGCAGGTCCACCGTTCGGGCCCGTCCTTCGTCCCGGTCCAAGCTGCGGAGCTCCTCGGGCACCCAGTCGCCGACCAGGTGCGCGCGCTCGTCGAGGATGTCGGGGGGCATCGGGAGCTCGGGATGGCGGCGGAACACCTCGTAGTCGACCAGGTCGTGACGAGGCGTCACCTTGAGCGCGCCCGAGCCGAAGGCGGGGTCGATGGCCCGGTCCGAGATGACCGGCACGGTCCGGTCGGTGAGAGGGACGAGGACGGTACGGCCCACGGCGCTCGCGTGGCGGGCGTCGTCCGGGTGGACCGCCACCGCGACGTCCCCGAAGATCGTCTCGGGGCGCGCCGTCGCGACCTCGAGTCCGCCGGGGGTTCCGTCGGCCCACCGGTAGGTGAGGTGAACGAGCGTCCCGTCTTCCTCGGAGTGCACGACCTCCAGGTCGGAGATCGCCGTGCGGAGCCTCGGGTCCCAGTTGACCATCCGCTCGGCCCGGTAGATCAGCTTCTGCCGGTAGAGCTGAACGAAGACCTCGCGGGTCGCGCGCACGCTGGCCGCATCCATCGTGTACCGGTACCGGCTCCAGTCAAGGGCGAACCCTCCCGCTTCGAGCTGGGTCCGGATGACCGCCTCGTGCTCCCGGCGCCACTTCTCGACCGCTGCGAGCGCCTCCTCGCGGGGAAGCGTCTCGAACCGGATCCCCTCCTTGGCGAGAGCGCGACGGACGGCGACCTGCGTCGAGAGCCCCGCATGGTCGACGGAGGGGACCCAGAGCGTCGCCTCCCCTCGCATCCGGTGATACCGCGTAAGGAGGTCCATCACGGTATCGCCCAGCATGTGGCCGAGGGTCAGGACGCCCGTGACGTTCGGGGGCGGAAGGATCAGCGAGAAGCGGCCCGGACCCTCGGGCCGGTCCGGCGCGCGGAACACCTGCGCTTTCGTCCAGGCCTCCTGCCATCGCGATTCGATCGCGCGCGGCTCGAACCGGGAGGGGAGCGACGCGGGGCTCAGGAGCTAACCCCCCCGAGCAGGACCGGGGCCGCCAGTCCCAGCTCGGCCACCGACACGAGCGCCATCACCTCGAGGGCAAAGGTCGACGACGAGCCCCCCGCGAGCGACAGCGCGACGAGGGGCATCAGCGCGACGAACAGTCCGGGCACGGCGATCAGGATCGCGGTCCAGCTCCCCGCGTACAGGTTGACGACGGGGAGCCCCTTGCGACGGGCCCGGCGGAGAACGAGGCCGAGCTCGATCACGGAGGCG
This sequence comes from Thermoplasmata archaeon, assembly GCA_030042955.1. Lineage (GTDB taxonomy): Archaea > Thermoplasmatota > Thermoplasmata > Lutacidiplasmatales > UBA184 > Lutacidiplasma. The sequence goes on along the minus strand of JASHYQ010000317.1, from coordinate 5,544 downwards.
GCGGCTACGGCAGGGAGTTCGGCCAGGATGAACGCAAGGAAGACGAGGGGGGTCCTCAGGCGGAGGTCGACCAGTCCCAGCACGATCCCCGCCGAGACCAGGTAGATCGCGACCACGAGCGCGACCTTGCCGAGCACGAGGGACCGGTCCGGTAGTGGGAGGGTCCGGCCGTACGAATACGCGAGCACCTCGATGGCGAAGAACGCAGGGCCAAAGAAGGTTGCGAGGAGCGCCGCGCTCGTCACGGCGCCGAGCCCCAGGGCGTCCGCCCCGCGGGTCGAGGAACCGGGCGCGTAGGAGAGCAACCCGAGGGCCAAGGCGTCCAGGATCGGGAGCAGGATCAGGAACGCGTAGCCGGGGTTGCGGCTCGCGATCCGGAGGTCCTTCACGAGCACGGAGCGGACCGGTCCGGTCAGGCGAAGGCCAAAGGGGGACGTCGGCCCGGGACCAGCGCCCCCGAGAGGGGCCTGGCCGACCCGGCGGACGGCGCCCCCCATCCACGAGAGGCAGGCGACCGTCAGCACGACGTAGACCCCGGACGCCGCGACGACCGTCTCGAGACCCGCGACGCCGAGAGGGAGCGCCCCGGTCCCCCCGGCCGCGAGCGGGGGGAGGGAGGCGAGCGGGAAGGGGAACACGAGGAGGACCAGGTCGAACAGACCCGAGGGCCCGGAATCCGTGAGGTGGGCGAGCTCGTTGAAGAACGCCGGCGCGAGCGTGACGAACCCGAACATCCCGAACGCCGGGATGACCCAGAGGACCAGGTACGACCAGCGCAACACCGTGCTCCCTCCCCCGCTGCGGGAGCCCTGGACTCGACGAACGAAGAAGCGGGCCGTGATGAGCGAGAGCGCCAGCGCGAACGTGACGGCGACGACCACTCCAGGAAGGACGGCGAGGCCCGCCCGTACTCCGAGCGCCGCGGCGACTAGGACCGGGGTCAGGACGAGGACCACCAGGGCCGGAAGGTCGAACAGTCGCACGTAGACCAGGGCCGCAGCGCGGCGGAGGGTCCGGTCGTCCACCGGGAGGGTCTCGAGGACCGGCAGGACGGTGGACGAGAGCAGGGTGGGCAGCACCTGAAGCCCCGTCCACCAGAGGAACGCGAGGTCGAGGCCGAGGAGGGCGGTGAGGACCCCGGTGTCGAAGACCGCGGGAGAGATGTAGTAGGGGAAGGCGCGCGCGATGACGAGCGACGAATCCCGAAGGATGAACGCCACCCCGAGGGTGAGAAGGCTGAGCAGTCCGGCGACCATCACCTTGCTCTGCAGCACTCGCCGCCGCGCCTTCGGCACGAGGTCTGCCGTCGCTCCGGACGGCAGCAGATTCCCCTGCCGGAACGCGTAGATCGCCTGGAGCGAGAGCTCCGTGAACGCGGTGTCGCTCAGTCGGAGGGCCTCCCTCCAGCCCATCTTAGACCCTCTCGAGGGAGGCGACCGCGGCCCGGACCTCCCCCGCCTCCTCCGTCAACCCGAGGAAGATCTCCTCGAGGGTCGCGTCGCCCCGGGCGACCCGCTCGCGGAGGCTAGCGAGGGACCCCTCGCCCCGGAGCAGCCCATGGTCGAGGATACCGACCCGGGTGCACAATCGCTCCGCGACCTCCATGGTATGCGTCGAGAAGAGGACCCCTCGCCGGCCGTCCGCCACGTAGCGGGTGAGCAGGTCCTTCGTCAGCCGGACCGCCCGAGGGTCGAGGTGGTTGAGCGGCTCGTCCAGCACCAGGAGAGGGGGTTGGTGGAGGAGGGCCGCCACAAGCAGCACCTTCTGCCGGGTCCCGTTGGAGAGCGTGGCGATCGGCTGGTCGTACTCCTCCTCCAGGCGGAACGCGGCGACGAGCGCCCGCCCCCGTTCGCCCGTGGGGCCCGACGGTAGGTGCCGAACGCTCGCGACGAACTCGAGGAATTCCCGAGGGGTCAGGGACTCGTAGAGGAGCGAGGTCTCGGGCACATACCCGATCCCGGCCTTGGTCCGGACCCCCTCGATGACCGGGTCGTGGCCGAAGACCAAGACCCGGCCGGCGACGGGTCGCACCAGGCCGACCACCGCCTTGATGGTGCTCGACTTTCCCGCCCCGTTCGAGCCGAGGAGGCCGTAGATCTCTCCCGGTCGCACCTCCAGCGAGAGCTCCTGGACCGCGGGGCGTCCCCCGTAGGCGACCGTCAGCCCCTCGAGCCGGAGCGGAACGGGAGTCGGGACCGCGGGGTCGGTCATGGAGACAGTATCCCACCAGAGGGACGATAAGGACGGCGTCCGGAGACTACGGGAGGCGGGCGCGGACGAGCGGGAAGAGGATGACGTCCTTGATCGAGAAGGTCCCCGTGAGGGCCATCACCATGCGGTCGATGCCGATGCCGATCCCGGTGGCCGGCGGCATCCCGTAGCGGAGCGCCTGGACGAAGTCCTCGTCATAGGCGAACCGGTCCTCGACCCGGCTGCTCAGCTGCTCCTCGAACCGACGGAATTGCTCGTCGGGGTCGTTCAGCTCGGTGTAGGCGTTGCCGAGCTCCATGCCCCGGTAGTAGAACTCGAACCGCTCCACGAAGCCCGGTCGGGAGCGGTGCCGCTTGGCGAGCGGGGTGGTGACCGCGGGGTAGTCGAGAACGAACGTCGGCCGGAGGAGGTGCGGCTCGACGTAGTGCTCGAACAGCTTGTCGAGGAAGACGCCCGGAGGGGAGTCGTCCGGGACTGTGGACCCGGCGGCCCGGGCGTACTCCCGGAGCTCCGAGGGCTTCCGCTCGATGAGGCGGGAGATCCCGCTGCGGTGCTCGAGCTCCTCGACGAAGTCCACGGTGTGGAAGCCGGAAGCGAACGCTTGGGCCGCCTCCTGGGCCGCCGGCACGTCCGGAAGGAGCGTCCCGACCCGGGAGGCGAGTCGGGCGTAGAGGCGCTCGACGAGGCCCTTCATGTCCAGGTAATCGGCGTAGGCCCAGTACGCCTCGAGCATCGTGAACTCGGGCGAGTGGGTGACGTCGAGGTCCTCGTTCCGGAAGCACTTGCCCAGCTCGTAGACCCGCTCGAGGCCCCCGACGAGGAGCCGCTTGAGGGCGAGCTCGAGGGCAATCCTCAGCCGGACCTCCTCGCCCAGGTAGTTCGAGTAGGTCGAGAACGGCTGGGCGGTGCCGCCGCCGGCGAGCGGCACCAGCACCGGGGTCTCGACCTCGAGGAAGCCGGCTTCGTCCAGGAAGCTCCGAGTCTCCCGCACCAGGACCGAGCGGGCCCGGAAACGGGCCCGGGTCTCGGCCGAGGAGAGGAGGTCGAGGTAGCGGCGTCGGAGGCGTTCCTCGACGTCCTGGAGACCGTGGAACTTCTCCGGAGGGGGCGAGATCGCCTTCGCGAGGAGCTCGACCCGCGTCGCTACGAGGGAGGGTTCGCCTCGACGAGAGAGGGCGGGTCGCCCTTCCGCGCCGATGAGGTCGCCGGAGTCGAGGTCGCCCATCCAGGCGTGGTACGGCCCTTCCCCAAGGACGTCCGCCCGGAGGATCAGCTGGAGGGAGCCCGAGAGGTCATCGATATCGGCGAAGGCCGTCCCGCCGTGGACCCGGAGGGCGTGGAGGCGACCCGCTACGCGCACCGGGTCGCCCTCGGCCTCCTGGCCGGCCGAGAGCGCGAGACACCGTGTCCGTACGTCTTCGGTTGGGACCCTTCCGGGAAACGACCATGGGTACGGCTCCCGCCGTTCCGAACGCCACCGAGCGACCTTCGCCCGACGCTCGCGCTCGAGGGGGGTCTCATCCATGATCGGGCCCGTTCCGACAGACGAGGGCTAGAAGATGGTTCTTGCGAGGCTCGCGCTAGGCGCCGACCCCTTCGAGGGAGAGGCGTTCCACCCCTCCGGGGCGGAAGAGGGCGAGGTGCTCCGGCACGGCGGGGCCTTCGGCCGCGGCGCGGGCCGGCTCGTGCAGCACCAGGAAGGTACCCAGGAAGAACTCGGAGGTGGCGTCCCCTCCACCGATCCCGTAGCTCACGTAATCGGCAAAGTAGACGTGAACCTGCCCGGAATGGCGGCGTCGGAGGGTCTCGAGGAACTTCGTTAGCTCGTCCGGTCCCTTGCGGGCCAGCTCGTCGACGAGGTCCCTCAGGATCGGTCGCTGGCTGATCCCGGCGAGGCCGTCGTAGGCGAGGTAGATGGCCGGACGGGGCTCGAGCGCCACGACATCGAGGCGGAGCACCCCTTCGACCTGCTTGGTCCGCATGCCGGGCGGCCTACCCGCCTTTCGTTATCAAACCTTCGGGCCGCACCCGGGGGCCGGGAACGGGCTAGAACGGTTCGTGCCCCGTCGTCCTGGGCGTGAGGTCGACCACCATCCCGGGCTCGACGGTGCCGACGACCCCCGAGAACTCCCGTCGGGCGGCGTGTTCGAGCTCGTCCCGGTCCGTGCCGGGCCAGATGTGAGTGAGTAGCAAGCGCCGGGCTCCGGCGCGGCGGGCGACCTCCCCTCGCTGGAACGCGCTGGAGAGCGAGGCCGCCTGGCTTTCCTCGGCCTCATCGTCGATGTAGGTGGCTTCGGCGAGGAAGAGGTCGACCCCCTCGGCAAGCGGGGTCACGTTGGGGCTCGGGCCGCTGTCCCCCGTGTAGGCCAAGGTCTCGCCTCCGGCACGCAGCCGCACCCCGACGTTCGGGAGGAAATGAGGCAAGGAGGCGGTCGCCACGTGGAACGGTCCGATGGCTAGGTGGTTCCCCGGGTCGATCTCGTGCCGGACGATCGCCCGGTCCAGCATGCCCACCCGGTCGAGTCCTAGCACGGGTCCCAGGGCGTCGGCCAGGGCGTAGACCGGAAGGGGAGGCACCGGGCGAGCCCGGAGGGTGCGCGCTCGGAGCAACGGGTTCAGGTCCGCGCAGTGGTCGGGATGGCCATGGCTGACGAGGACCGCGTCGACCTGGTCGGCCCGGACGCGCTTCACGAGGGCAGGGAACGTAGCGTACCCGGGGTCGATCAGGAGCCGGAAGCCGTCGTGCTCCACCAGGTAGCCACTGCACGCCCCTCCCGGACTGGGGAACGCCCCGTCGCCCCCCAGCACCGTGAGCTTCGTCGAGACCCCTCCCCGGGCCCGGAGTAGCCCGGACCGTAATTGAACCTGCGCGACGACCGAGGGTCGAACAGGGAGGAGGAGAAGGGAGCGCGCCGGCGCTCCCGAAGGAGGCCGGCGCCGGAACGGGTTGGTCCTTCGGACCTAGTGCTCGTGGCCACCGCCGCCGGCGGGGGGAGGAGCGGACTTCTTCGACGCGATGATGTCGTCGATCCGAAGTACCATCGAGGCGACCTCCGTGGCGGACGAGAGGGCCTGGCGCTTGACCCGGGCCGGCTCGATCACGCGGAGCTTCCACATGTCCGCGGCCTTGCCGTCGGCGAGGTTCACGCCGACGTTCTTGTTGGCCCCGGTGCCCTCGTGGGCGCTGCGGAGCTGGATCAGCGTGTCGATCGAATCGTAGCCGCCGTTCTCGGCGAGGGCCCACGGAACGCACTCGAGGGCCTGAGCGAACGCCTCGACCGCGAGCTGCTCCCGCCCGCCCACGGAGCCGGCCCACTTCCGGAGCTTGACCGC
>JASHYQ010000316.1 GCA_030042955.1 Thermoplasmata archaeon | reverse complement strand
CTCGCCGCCATCATGTTCGCCGACATGGCGGGCTACACCGCCGCGACGCAAAGCGACGAGGCCGGAACGCTCAATCTAGTGCAGGAGCAAGAGGAACTCGTCCGTCCCCTGTTGGCGACTCATAAAGGTCGCCTGGTCAAGTCGACCGGGGACGGATTCTTGGCGGAATTTGACAGCGCGCTGCGCGCGGTTCAGTGTGCCATTGACATTCAACAACACCTACACGAGCGGAACGCGCGACCCGGGATCCGGCCGATCCCGCTGCGCATCGGCGTGCATCTCGGAGACGTAGAGCAGCGTGGGACCGACATTTTCGGAGACTCGGTGAACATCGCATCGCGTGTCGAGCCGCTGGCCGATCCGGGAGGGGTTTGCCTCTCCGAGCCTGTCTTCACTCAGGTCCGCAACAAGATCCCCTATCGGCTCGACACCATTGGGCCGAAGAGCCTGAAGGGGGTCCGGGAGGCGATTGGCATCTATCGCGTCCTGCTGCCGTGGGACCGCACCGACACACCTCGTCAAGGGCTCGTCGACGACATCTCTCACCGCCTCGCTGTGCTTCCCTTCAAGAACATCAGTCCGAGCGCCGAAGACGAATTCTTTGCCGACGGCCTTACGGAGGAGATCACGGCGGAGCTCTCTCAATTGCCGGGGCTACTCGTCATTGCTCGGACATCGGTCGAGCGGTACAAGGCCGCCCCGAAGCCCATCGAGGAAGTCGGGAGGGTACTCCGGGTGGGCGCCGTTCTCGAAGGAAGTGTTCGCAAGGCCGGAGGCAAGATTCGCATCACGGCCCAGCTCATCGATGCCGAGAGCGAGGCTCATGTGTGGTCCGCCTCGTTCAATCGAGATTTCGACGACATTTTCGCGATCCAGTCGGATATTGCAAAAGGAGTTGCTGAGGCACTCAAGCTTCGACTCCTTTCATCCGAGATGAGGGGTTCGGAACAGCCGCCCAGTTCGAGTACGGAAGTCTTCTCCCTCTACCTCAAGGGTCGGGTGGAATTGAATCGGGCAAGCACCGAGGAGGGGCTCAACCGTGCGCTGGGGTACTTCAACGATGCGCTTGCCAAGGACCCCGGTTACGCCGCGGCACTCGTGGGCGTAGCCAATTGCTATCACGAGCTTGAGCACGTAGGGACTGACTCCGTCTCCGGAGCTTTGCAGAAGTCCAAGGATGCCGCTGCGACGGCGATCCGGCTTGACCCTCGTTCTGCGGAAGCGCACCTGGCAATTTGCCCTTGGTTCCAGCACAACGCCGACTGGTCGAGCGCCGAGCGAGAACACCGGAGGGCCCTGGAACTCAATCCGAACCTCGTGGAAGCACGGTTGGACTTCAGTGAGATTCTTCGTTGCACGGGAAGGCCGAAAGAAGCGCTAGAGCAAGCACGCCGAGCCTTGGAGGGTGACCCGCTCTCCTTCGGCGCAAACCTCGGAGTCGGCCTGGAGTGCCTCCACGAAGGCCGCTATGATGAAGCAATCTTTCACCTGAAAAACGCTATCGAGTTAGGTCCCGAGTGGTCCTCGGGCCACCAAAAGCTCGGAGTGGCTTACGTAAAGAAGGGCCTGGTTGACGAAGGCCTCGAGGAGCTACAGAGGGCGCGTTCGTTGGGAACGGGGAGGCCGTCCGAGATATTGGCGGTTTTGGCGTGGGCATACTCCAAAGCATCGAGGACCCTGGAAGTAGACAAGATTCTCGCGGAACTACTGCCCCAGGCCGGGCAGAATGCAGATTTCGACCTCTCGATCGCTGCAGTGTACGCGATCTCCGGTGACGCCGAGAAGTCATTGGAGTGGGTCAATAAAGCGCTCCAAGATCCTCAGCGGTTCTTCCCCGGCCTCTTGCTCGGGGTCTGCTTCGAGAATCTCCGAGAAGAACCTCGATTTACGGAGATCCTGGGGAATCAGGGACTCAATGCGTCCGGATTCGACGTATGAGAGCGCCGGTCCCCGCGCGATGGGGAGACCTCCCGTGATGGGTCCTCACGCGCCACCAGGACCAACGTCGCGTCCTAGAACGACCTGCCATGGGGAAGAAACCCGAGCCTACTTCGGCTGGGCTCGGCTGACGTAGCTCCGGTTCATGTGACCGCAGAACGGACAGGGGGCTCTTTCTCGCGAGCTGCACAAGGCGAGCGGGACCACAGTTGTTGCCTAGTTCGACCCGGTGATTATGCCGGACTCACAGCTCAAATTAAACCTTGAGGCCTAGACCGATCCCCTTCAACACTCTCAAGGCCCCTCTTTTTGTCATCGAAGTGGGCCCATGGGTCGTGGGAGCTTCGCGGAGCGAAACGTACCCCTATTGAACAGCCGATAAGCTGGGCCTGAACGGCGCGGACCTACTCACTCCCGCGGCAGGGAACTGACCAGAGGGGGCGGTCTCACCCCCTGCACTCCTCCTGCCCTCCAACCAGCACCGGAGCACCGCGGCCTTCGGCCACTCGTTCGCGAGGAGCCCTGCTGCACGGGAGAGCAACGGAAGCGCGACGGGGCAGCCTCCATCCGGTTCCCTTGGCCACGGAACTGGCACTTCCCTCCCCGTCGCTCGCCCTCGCCGCGGGGGTTGCCCGGAAAACCGGTTACAACGGGGGTACTCCAGCGGGGAGCCAGAAAGTCGACAGGGTCGGCTTCGAGGGGGGGGCACCTGTAGGCGAGGCCCTGAGCCGGGCCGAGGCCGGCTTGGGCGTGATCGCGTCCGCCCGGGCGAGACACATCACCCCTAAAGTTGAGAACCGTACTATACGGAACGGGGATCCGATGATGCACCTGATGCGAAAGCAGAGGGTCATCGCCGTGGCTGCGATCTCCTCTATCGTGGTTACTGTGTTCTTGGGTTTGATTCTGATTCCAGTGCCGCAGCATTTCTCGCTACACAACGCGTACGTCGCCATCAATGAAGTTGGTTGTAGCGGGATCAGCCCCACGTCGGGGACAACGGTTACATTTAGTTGGAATGCACCGACGGTCGTAGACTTCGGCGCTTGGAGTTGCTCTTCGAACTCCCTTGTCTACTGGGCGAATGGGACGAGCGGCGCCGGCTCCTTTCTTGCGCATGGAGGCGCGTATGAGTTTGGATCCTACTGCGCCCACGGATCACCGTGCTGGGCTGCCAACGTAAGCGGCGCCTACACAGCTCCGCTACTGGAATTGTGACTTGGGAGCAGACAAGACAGGTCGCCCGCTTGGGGGACGTCGTGCAGTATGCGCGTCGCCTGGGGGCGAACAGCCAGGTCCTTTACGGGGCGAATGGGACGGGCGGTTCTGGCTCGTTTCTCTCCTTGGGAGGGGTTTACCAGTTCGGCTCCCTCTGGGTCACGACGTGCATTCCCCCGAACGTTACGGGGAATTACACGGGCCCCTGACTGGTCCCGAAGTACGACTCGCGGGCCTCAGTCGATGAGGGCGTAGCCCGCGACCGAGCGGGGGAGGGTCAACAAGCTCAGGTCGACGGCGGGGGGCCACCCGGCGTGGTCGGGGCCGGCGGGCTGGGACCGACGGCGGTCGGTGGCGCGGAGGCCGCCGATGCTTTCGGCTTCCTCCGGAGCACGACCCCCAGGATGAGGATGAGGATGCCCACGACGACGAGGATGGTTCCGACGGTGCTGAGGGCGGTGGTGATCTTGAACGTCACCGCGACCGCTGGGCTCCCCGCGTAGACGACCCCCATGATGATGCTGCCGCCGTCGGGCTGGTTGAGCGTGAAGCTGCCGCTGGTCCCGTTCTGGCTGGTGATGTCCGAGATTTGGGAGGAGCTTCCGTTGCACGTTGCGCTGCAGGCCCCGGCGAGAACCTCCACGGAGGTGCTCCCGTTCGTCGACCAGGAGACCGCGACGGGGACGCTCCCCGTCAGCGAGTAGCCCCCCACGCTGATGATGACGTACGGCGTCGACGACGAGGAACTGACCGTCTCGTTGCTCTGGGGGACCACCGGCACGAATAGGAGGGCGGCTCCAATCACGGCGAGTACGATTCCCACGACGACCAATCCGGCTCTCATCGACCCCTCCCGAGGACGAAGGTGCCTCCGCTACAAGAACCCCGTGTTACTCGCCAACTCGGACGAGGAGCTCGAAAGGGCGGCTCTCCCTCTAAGGGGATACCAAGGGGAGTACTCCGCGGAGGTCGCGGACGCTCTCGCAGGGGCTCGGCGGTGGATCCATCCCCCGGTTCACCCAGATAGCTCTCAGACCAACCTGGGTCGCGCCGATGAGGTCCGCTTCCCAGGAATCTCCGACGTGCACCACCTCTCCCGGAGAACGGTGAGCGCGCTCGAGCGCCAGACGAAAGATTCTCGGGTCCGGCTTCTCCGCGCCGGCCTCTTGGGAGTACGTGACCGTGGCGAAACGGTCCGACCAGCCCAATCTCGCCAGGGTCTCGGGGAGGATCTCCGTGTTGTTGGAGACGACGTGGAGAGCGACTCCGCGCCGTCCCAGCTCGCGGAGGACGCCGTCGCTCTCGGGGTAGGGGCGATGCCATCGCGGGGAGGTAAACGCCTCGTGAAGGTCGGCCACGACCTCCCCGTGCGGGTCCTTGATCCCCAACTGCTCCAGGTCGCGTGCGTTGTAGCGGTCGACCATCCCGGAAGAGCGGCCGAGATACTGGCTGGAGAACGGACCCAACCGCGCGTCGACCTCCGAATGGGCTCGTTCGAAGGCCGCGCGGTCGAGCGAGATATGGCGGCCCCGCAGGACCTCCTCGAAGACCGGGTAGATGTCGCGCAACGGCGTGACCAGAGTACCTCCGAAATCGAAGAAGACAGCGCGGATTCGCATGGACGGGACCGAGCGGAACCGTGGGATAAATCGCCTCGCGCGACGCGCCGGAAGGAGCCTTAGGAGTTTACCGGCCGAGTTCCGTTCGAGGCCCGGACCTACTTTCGCACTCCACCCTCGCACCCATCGGTCGACCTCCCCACGCCGCGACGCGGCGTTCGACTCTCGTATTTAAGGCTCCGTGGTCTATTCTTGTCGGGTCAATGGCGAGCGAGGGCATGGTGTGCCCCCGGTGCGGCGCCCCGGTCCCGGCGGACGCGTTCCTTTGCCCGTCCTGCCACGCTCCTCTCGCCCAGGCCGACGAGGAGATGACGGAGGGGTCTTCGTCGGGCGCCCCCGAGGATTCCCAACTCG
>JASHYQ010000315.1 GCA_030042955.1 Thermoplasmata archaeon | reverse complement strand
ACGGTGCCGCGCCAGAGGGTATACCAGAGGCGGGAGTCCGCGGAGTAGGCCGTGCCCACGCCGTCCTTGTTGGAGTGGGACCATTTGGGGGGCATCCCGGGGGCCCCGAAGGCGACTCGGGTCCCTCGACACTCCATGCGACCCCTCGCTAGGCCACCGAAGCCGGGATTTTGACGTTTGGTCCACCCGGGGCGAAGGCTTGCGTGTCGCCCCGGGGAGTTTTGACGCCCGCCGCTTCCCCCCAGCATGAACCTCGACCTCATCCTTCCCCTCCTCCTCCTCCTCGCCATCGCGGGGGGGCTGGTCGGTTCCCTGACGGGCCTCGGCGGCGCGGTCATCGTGATCCCGGCGCTGGTCATTCTGTTCGGGGTCCCCGTCCCGGTCGCGATCGGAACCGGCGCGGTCACGATCCTCGCCACCTCGAGCGCCGCGGGCTCGGCCTACGTTCGGGACCGGCTGAGCGACCTGCGCATCGGAATGTTCCTCGAGATCGCCACGGTCCCCGGCGCCCTCCTGGGGGCGACCGCGACGGTCCTTCTCGTCCACGCGAGCCTGGCCGACGGCCTGCTGGTCGCCCTCGGCATCGTCCTGCTCCTCGTCGTCCCCGGAGCGGTGGCGCGCCGCCATGAGGAGTTGCCCGGCCCCGTCACCCCGGATTCCCGCTCCCGCGAGTTCGGCCTCTCGGGGTCGTACCAGGACCGCGTTCTCGGCCGGGAGGTCCCTTACCAGGCCGAGAGTACCACGCCAGCCCTCGAGGTCATGTTCGGAGCCGGGGTCGTCTCCGGGATGTTCGGGATCGGGGCGGGCGTCTTCAAGGTCCTCGCGCTCGAGCGGTACCTCCGACTGCCGATGAAGGTCGCGACCGCGACCAGCAACTTCATGATCGGGGTCACGGCCGCGGCCGGTGCGGGGGTCCTCTTTGCGGCCGGGTTCATCAACCCCCTGATCGCAGCGCCGGTCGCCGTCGGCACCGCCGCGGGAGCCTACGGCGGCAGTCGTCTCCTTCCCTACTTGCGCAACCAGACCGTGCGCCTCGTCTTCATCCCGTTCATCGTACTCCTCGCCGTCGAGGTCATCCTGCGGGGGTTCGGAATCGCATGACCGAACCGAAGGCGCCCACCCTCCCCGATACCGAGTATCGTTGGATGTCCGCTCTCCTCCGCGGGGGCCTGCTCACGTCGCTCGTGCTGCTGGTGGGAGCCCTGCTGGCGTACGCCCTGATCCATCCCGACCTCACCCTCGCCCAAGCGATCGGGGCCAACCCCATCCTCCGATTCCTCGAACTTCCTGGCCTGGGGAGCGGGCTGGCGAGCGGAGACCCCGCGGCCTACCTCACCTTGGGACTGATCGTGCTCGTCGCGACCCCGATCCTCCGTGTCGCCTCGGGCTTCTACTACTTCCGGCACGGGCACGAGCGAGGCATGGAGGCGATCACGCTCACGGTGCTGGCCTTGCTGCTGTTCGGGCTCCTCGTCCTCGGCCCGGTCATCCGCTGAGCCGGGCGGCCCTCCCGAGGCAGCGTGGTCGACCCGCGGGCTTAGCCCGCGGTCGCCTGCTCGGCCATCGCACGTCGGACCGCGGCCAATCCCTCGTCCGCGAGCTTGCGCGCGCTCGCCGGGTCCTTCGCCTCTGCGAAGAGCCGGAGAAGGGGCTCGGTGCCCGAGGGCCGGAGCAGGATCCACCCCCCGTCCCGGAACGCCTTGACGCCGTCGATGGTGACGAGTCGGTGGCCGGCCCGTCGGAACGCCTCTCCCACCGAGGCGACCACCCGGTCGCGAATCTCCGTGGGGCACTCGATCCGCTCCTTCACGAGCGCATACCGGGGCAGTCCGGCGAGCAGCTCAGCGAGCGAGTGTCGCTTTCGCGCGAGCAGGTCGAGCACGGAAGCGGCGGTCATCGCGCCGTCCCGGGCGACCTGGAACCTGGGCGTGATGACGCCGCCGTTTTCCTCGCCCCCGAACACGGCGTGCTGGTCGACCATCGCGTGGGCCACCGCCGGCGAGCCGACACGGGTGTAGACGACCGACCCTCCGAGCGGCGTCACCGCGTCCTCGAGGCTCTGAGACGCGGAGACCGGGGTCACGACGACCCCGCCGTGCGCTCGCTCGACCGCATCGACTGCGAGCAGGGCCAGGATTTCCTCCCCCGGGACGTACCGACCCGTGTGGTCCACGAAGACCGCCCGGTCCGCGTCGCCGTCGTGGATGATCCCGAGGTCCGCCCCCACGGCGGGAACCGTGCGCTGCGCGTCGCGGGTGTTCGCTTCGGTCGGTTCGGAGAGGTGGCCCGGGAAGGTGCCGTCGAGGTGGCCGTTCAGCGTGATGACGCGGCAGCCGAGCCGTCGCAATAGGTGGGGGCTCGTCTCCACGCTCGCCCCGTTCCCGCAGTCGAGCACGACCGTGAGATGGCGCTCTCGGATGCGTTCCGCGTCGACCTGAGCGATAATCCCTTCCGTGTACCGGTGGGCGCCGTCCGAGACGACCTGAACAGTTCCCACCGCCGCGAAGGGGACCGTCCGGGCGACCCCCTGCTCGGCCGCGAGCTCGATCGCTTCCTCGACCGAGCGCTCGACCTCGAGGCCGTCGGCGGCGATGCATTTCAGCCCGTTGAACTCCGGCGGGTTGTGCGACGCGGTGACGATCACCCCGAGCTGCGCGCCGACGCGGGGAACCATGTACTGGATCGCCGGAGTCGGGAGTACGCCGAGGTCGACCACGCGGTGTCCGGCGAGGGCGAGGGTTCCCTCGACCAGCCGCATGATCGCTGGACTTGACGTGCGGCCATCGCGTCCGACCGCGATGGGGGCCCCCACGGGGAACGTCGCCGCGACGGCCCCCGCGACCCGGGTGATGAAGGCGGCCGTTAGCTTCTCGCCGACCACCTCCCGGATCCCGTTGGTCCCAAACAGACGCATGAACTCCGTGCCTGGGCGCGACAGAATTCAGCCTCTATATGAGCCAAAGGTTATCGCGCCAGGCGAGGCTCGACCCGGCGTGCTGCCCTCCCGATGGCTCGCCGACGAAATGCTGGGCCGGCTGGCGCGCTACCTTCGGTTTGTCGGCGCCGACACGGCTTGGGTGCGCGACCTCGACGATCGCGAGATCGCCCGATGGGCGGCCGCCGAGAAGCGATTCCTTCTGACCCGGGACCGCGGGCTCGCCCGACGGGTCGAGAGCTCCCTCCTGCTGCTGAGCCCGTACGTCGAGGAGCAGTGGAAGACCCTGCGGCGCCGATTTCCCGACCTGCCCACGGAGGTGAGGTTCGTGCGCTGTAGCCTCTGCAACGGGACGCTCGCCGCCTACGCACCGCCCGCCGACCGCCCCTTACCGGCAGGGGTTCCGCGCGAGCGGGTCGCGGCGGGTCTGCCGCTCTACAAGTGCGCCGCGTGCGGGCATGTCTACTGGGAGGGGTCGCACACGGCGGACATTCGCGAGCGGCTTCGACGATGGAGCGAGGAGGGGTCCGGATGAGGCGGATCATGGTCGAGCTCTCGGGGGAGAGTCTCGAGCTTGGCTATGCGGAGGCCGTCGCCGCGGCGGAAACGCTCGGGGGCCAGGGGCTCGGGCCGCCTCTCGCCGGCACGACGCTCGCCACCCTCGAACTTCCGGAGGCAGGTATTCCCTTGCTGGCTCGCCGTTTGGCCCTCGCCCGTCGGTGCCTGGTCGAGGTCACCGAGGGACCGGTCGAGGAGCTCCCCGCCTGGCGACCGGACGCCGAAGGATCCTCGGCCGCGTTCCGATGGGTCGGGCGTCCATCGAGCGGCGGGGGCGACCCCTCCATCCACGCGGCCGCGACCGCGTGGAAGGGCGCTGGCGGGACGATCGACCTGGAGGCACCGGCGCATCGCTTCTGGCTCGCTCGCTCCGGCTCCTCGAGGGTCCGGCTGCTCGAAGAGGTCGCCGCGGTCGACCGGCCGGAGGTCGCGACCCGGCGCATCTCCCGGCTACCGTTCCGGCGGCCTATCGGGCTTGCTCCGCGGCTCGCCCGTGCTGCCGCGAACCTCGCGCACGTCGCGCCCGGAGACCGCGTGCTCGACCCGTTCCTCGGAACGGGGGCCCTCCTCGCGGAGGCGGCCCTTCTCGGAGGCCGGGTCTCGGGGATCGACCAGGATGCCGCGATGGTCCAGGGGGCCCTCCGCAACTTCGTCCATCTCGGGGTGACGGCGCACGAGCTCGTCGTCGGGGACGCGGGGGAGGTCGAGTTCCCCGGGTCCGCCGGACCGTTCGACGCCCTGCTCACCGACCCTCCCTACGGACGGGCGTCGAGCACGGGAGGGGAGGCCTCGGGCTCTCTCCTGACCCGCATCCTCCCGCGGTGGGCGGCCCGCGTACGGTCGTCCGGGTACGTGGTCGTCGTGCTACCCGGCGGGCCGGACCCGTTGACCGACCCCTGGCGTCGGGTCCTCTCCGTCCCGGTCCGGGTCCACCGGAGCCTGACGCGCGAGTTCCGGGTCTACCGTCGAACGCCTACGGCGGGATGACCAGCACCGACGCGCCCGCGGAGCCGGCGCCCGAAGGGGCGCAGAACTGGTTCGTCGAGAGGTCGATAAGCACCGAGGTGGCGGTCCCGGTGTTGGCGAAGTCGACGGCCACGGCGGCCGAGTTCGACCCCGACGTCCCGCGGAGCGAGATGTACTGGTCGCTGGGAAGCCCGACCGCCCCGCCGGTGAGCGTCACGTTGTGCCCATCCGGCAAGAAAAAGACCCACGTGGAATTCGCGGCCCATCGAGTGAGACTGGGCCCCGTAAGATAGACGGTCGTCCCGTCGACGCTCTGCGATACGTTCGCCACGCTTGCGGAGAGCGTGTAGCCGTGGGGCACCATGTCTCCGTCCACGATCGTGAAGTTGACGTCCGCTAGGACGGGGTAGGTCGGCGTGGCGGTCGGGTAGGTGACCGCCCCCACGTCGAGCGAGACGGCCCCCGGCGGGGTCGCGATCGGCGTGATGACGAACCCCGTGAGCAGGACGGCGACCGCGAACGCCCCGACGAGGTACCGCTTCGCATCGAGCGGCGAGAGGTCGTTGAGCGGTGGAGGGTGCCGCACCCCGAGAAGGAGGATGAGGATCGCGAAGAAGAGCCAGCCCG
>JASHYQ010000314.1 GCA_030042955.1 Thermoplasmata archaeon | reverse complement strand
CCGGTGGGGGCGACCGAGCTCGGACCGACCCGACTGCCGAGCGCGAGTTCGGTCGTCGAACCCCTGACCCTCTACGTGCCGGTGAATGGAAGCGGGGCTGGAGCGTCGCTGCTCACCGAGGACCAGTCGCTGCCGGTGTCGGTGTGGGCCAATGCGACGTTCGGATACCTGTTCCCAATCTCTCTCGCGATCTCGACTACCCGGTCGTGGGGCGCCCCGTTCGCGGACCTCAGCGTCTCCGTCGGCACTCCGGCGGTCAACGGCACCGGCACCTACGTCCCCATCACCCTCTCCTTCCAGAACCACTCCCCGGTGGCCGACGTGGGGGACCTGAATGTCGTCCTCCTCTCTCGAGGAGGCACTCGCTGCGGCGCTGACGGGTTCCCGCTGGACGTTGCTCCGGGGAGTCCGTTCTCCCAGATGACCACCGTCGCGCTGTCGAGCGGGTGCTCGCCGTTGGGTGGGAGCGTCCAGTCCTCGTACGTCACCCCGGCCTTCACGGTCGACCTGCCGACGGAGCCGATCCCGTGAGCGCGGCCGGCTTGACCAGCACCGGACTAGGCTACCGCATCCCGAGCTTGGGGTGGAGGATCCTCGCCGGCGCCCTCCGCCTGATCCCGATGGTCCTCCTCCTAGTCGGCCTTCCGGGAGCGCTCCTGGCCTTCCTCCTCGCGCACGGGATCGCCGCGCCCCTTTCGATCCTCACCGTCACGATCTTCGGGATCCTTATCTGCGCGTTCGCAACCGCGCGCTACATCGGGAAGCCCACGCGCCTCTACGGCCCGCTCGCAGTCGCCACGGCGGTCGTGACGCTCCTCTACCTTCGGGTCATCCTCGCGGCGTCGACGTACACGTTCTCCTTGCCGAACTCCGACTTCACCTTGACGTTCAGCTACCTCGAGCTGATCGAGCTCCTGCTGCTGGTGCCGACGCTCGCCGTCGCGGCGGGCATCGTCACCACGATCGAGGACCTGCGCGCCGAGCGGGAACGCCTCCCGTTCGACTTCCCGCCGTAAGGACGGGCGGCCCTAGACGCCCGCGAGCTGGACCTCGACGATCCGGACCGGGCTCTTCGGTCGGTCGTTCCCGTCGCGCGGCACGGCCGCGATCTTCTCGACCACGTCCTGGCCGGCGCGTACCCGTCCGAAGACCGCGTGCTTGCCGTCCAGCCAATTCGTCGCCGCCAGCGTGATGAAGAACTGGCTCCCGCCCGTGTGGGGGCCGGCGTTCGCCATCGAGACCACCCCGGGCCCGTCGTGCCGAAGGGTCGGCTCGAACTCGTCGCGGATCGTGTAGCCGGGACCCCCGGTCCCATCGCCCTTCGGGTCGCCGGTCTGGACCATGAATCCCGGGATCACGCGGTGGAAGCTGACTCCGGAGTAGAATCCCTTCTTCGCCAGGGAGACGAAGTTCTCCACGGTCTTGGGGGCTCGGTCGCGGTACAGCTCGATCCGGACGTCCCCGAAGGTCGTCCGGAGGGTTGCGGTGGGGTTCGCCATGGCCTTACGAGCACGCGCGGGCGTATAATGCGCACCCCGACCTGTTCGGGGATTTGGCCTTAAGGAGGAACTTTCCTGTGTTGGGGGGGGCGAGCCCTCCGCCCGCCGACGAGGTTCCGATGCACCGGTCCATCGCGTACGTTGGCATCGCGGCGTTCCTCGGCTCCATCGCCCTCGTCACGTTCCCGATCTGGGCGTTCGGGATCGAGCAGTTCGACGTGGAGCAGGAACTCGGGATCCTTCTCCTACCGGCGGGTCTCCTGGTCCTGCTGGTCGCCGGCGTTTCGACCGACCCCCGGGTCACCACGGTCGGGGGTACGTTCGGGAACCGCGAGTTCGACCGGAACCCTCGCATCACGCTCGGGCCTTCCGTGCCGGCCCCCCGGGTCCCGTACCACCCGCGCGAGGCGGTGCAGTGCGAGCACTGCGGTTCGATGATCTCTCCCGACTTGGAGCGATGCCGCCGCTGCACGAGGACCCGGCCGTGCCGCTCGTGCGGCCGGCCGCTCGGGTTCGTCCTCGACCGGCCGACCTGCCCCCGATGCGGGAAGCCGGAGCCGTTCTGCGACTGCCCGGTCCTGCCCCGCGGCAGCCCTCCCCGCGACCGGCTTCGACCCCGAGCAGGACGGGGGTGACCGCAACGACGATGGACGACTCTAAGGTGCCTCGAGGGGTCGTGGTCGCCGAGCTGGGACCGGTGCGGGTCCACTTCGACGGCGCCTCCAACTCGACGCAGGGCGGGGGACTTGCGACGTACGGCTACACGATCGAGGGCGCGGGATTCGACCTCGAGGATTCGGGGCTAGCCGTCAGTCCCTACTCCGACCACGCGACCAACAACGTCGCGGAATACTCGGGGGCAATCCAGGCTCTCGAGCGGCTGCGAGGGCTCGGGTACACGGGCATGGTCGAGGTGTACGGCGACAGTCAGCTCGTCATTCGCCAGATGGTGGGAGAGTACGAGGTTCGGGCCGACCATCTTCGGAGCTACCACGACTGGCTCGAGAAGCTCGCCCGCTCCTTCGCCCGGATCACGTGGACTTGGGTCCCCCGAGAGGAAAACCAGCGGGCCGACGCCCTCTCGAAGCAGGCGATCGCCGAGCACGCCCCGATGGCCGCCCGCGTTCGGCGGGCGCGAGGGCTCGGAAGAGGAACCGCGGGGGACCGTTCCCCGACGGAGCCGGATTAGCCCCAGCGTACGGTGTAGACGAGCGTGCGCCCTTCCATCGCGGCGCGGGCCCGGGCCGTGTCGACGATGGTCGCGAACGCGGCGGCTGCGTCGGGGGAGAGCTTGGGGCGCATGCCGTACCCCCGAGGCATTCCCTGCCCCAGGAACATCTTCGGTGGGGGGGCGGGGGCCGGCGTCGGAACGTCAAAGGGGCGCGGTCGAGGGGGGGTCACAGGTCTCCGACGAACGCCGTGCGGTTCGCAAGGTCGACCCCGCGCAGGCACGGAAGGACGGCGAGCGGGAGGTCCGGAGCATCGTCCCACTCCGCATCGAGGGGCGCGGCCGCGAGCAGCGGGTGAACGAAAGGAACGTCTGACATGGTCCCTCGGAAGGTGTCTGACGCATGTCGTACATAAACCCCAACGTCCAGTTGCATCGAAGCCGGGGACCCGGTCAGGAGTTCTAGGTTCCTGAGGCCCGGGTCGCTACCTTTCTTAAAGGGAGGTCGGTTGTCCGCGTCCCAAGGTGCATGGGTTGACGTCGACCGCTTCCGACCCCTCCGCCTTTCTCCGGACGGCGGAGGCCGAGCTCCTCGACCTGGCGGTCGAAGTGTCGCAGGCCGACTGGGTCCACGCCACCTACATTACCGAGGACACCCAAGCGCTCGCCGCACGGGCGAACGCCCGGTTGATGGAGTCGACCCTGCGATGGGCGAAGGACTCCGTCCACCTCCCGGCCGACCGGATGTCCGCCGAGGACCACCGGAAGGCGAAGCTCCTCCGGCTGTCGCTTCCGTTGGTGGCCCCCTCGGACCCGGGGGCCTCGCTCGAGCTCGCGCGAACCGTGGCCGAGATGGAAGGACGGTTCGCGAAGGCCCAGTACACTCCGCTCGGGGCGACCGAGCCGGTCGACCTGCAGGCGCTCTCCCGGATCCTATCGGAGGTCCGCGACCCGGTCCGGCTGGAGGATGCCTGGGTGGGCTGGCATCGCGTGGGACGGGAGATCCGAGAACCGTACCAGCGGTACGTTAGCCTCGCCAACCTGGGGGCGAAGGAGCTCGGGTTCCCCGACCTGGGCGCGATGTGGCGCTCGAGGTACGACATGGACCCGGACGCTTTCGCGTCGGAGGTCGACCGTCTCTGGGGGGAGGTCCAACCCCTCTACGAATCGTTGCATACCTACGTCCGCGCCCGCCTGCGCGCCTTCTACGGGCCTTCGCGGGTCCCCGAGCGCGGGCCGATCCCTGCGTATCTCCTCGGGAACATGTGGGCCCAGTCCTGGGAGGGAATCTTCCCGCTGGTCGCCCCGGCGGACGCCGAGCCCGGTTTCGACCTCACCGAAGTCTTGGTCAAGCGAGGCACCACGCCCCAGGAGCTCGTCCGCTATGCCGAGCGGTTCTTTGTCTCCCTCGGGCTTCCGGCCCTGCCCCCGACCTTCTGGGAGCGTTCGATGTTCCTTCGGCCGAGGGACCGCGAGGTCGTCTGCCACGCGAGTGCGTGGGACCTTGACTACGTCCACGACCTTCGGATCAAGATGTGCATCGAGATCACCGCGGACGACTTCGCGACCGTGCACCACGAGCTGGGGCACAACTATTACCAGCGGGCCTACGCCGGACAGCCGTACCTCTTCCGAGAGAGCGCCCACGACGGGTTCCATGAGGCCGTCGGCGACACGATCTCTCTCTCCGTCACTCCGGAGTACCTGGTCCGGGTCGGCCTGCTCGACGAGGCTCCCGACGCGAGCCGCGACATCGGCCTCCTCCTCTACCGGGCGCTCGAGAAGGTCGCTTTTCTTCCGTTCGGTCTCCTCGTCGACCGGTGGCGGTGGGACGTCTTCTCCGGCCGCGTGGCCCCGAGCGAGTACAACCGGTCGTGGTGGGAGTTCCGCCGGCGCTACCAGGGGGTCGGCCCCCCGGCGCCTCGGGGCGAGGAAGAGTTCGACCCGGGAGCGAAGTTCCACGTCCCGGCGAACGTACCGTACATGCGCTACTTCCTGGCGCACCTGCTGCAGTTCCAGTTCCACCGGGCCCTGGTCCGTGCCGAGGGGGCGACCGGGCCGCTCCATCGGGCGTCGATCTACGGTTCGAGGAAGGCCGGCGAGCGGCTCGAGGCGATGCTCGCGATGGGGGCCCGGAACGAATGGCCCGACGCGCTCGAGGTCATCACGGGCGACCGACGCATGGACGCGCAGGCCCTGCTCGACTACTTCGCCCCGCTCCAGCGGTGGCTGGACGAGCAGAACCGGGGCGTCCCGAGCGGCTGGTAATCGGCTCCCGCGCGGAGCGGCCCACCGAGAACTATTAGCGCCTCCGAGACCGTGTTCTTCCGAGATGCTGGTCGGTCCGGGGGAGAGCATTCTCCGAAGTGAATACGCCGTCCTGATGGACGGGACCGGCCCCGCCATCGTGCGCAAGACCCCGGGGGTCCTCTACCTGACCAACCACCGGTGCGTCTTTGAGACCCTCGTCTCCAAAGGAGTGGTGCGGGACCTCGTCCAAGGCCGGGACCCCACGGTCATGCTGGACGCCCCGCTGCCCTCCCTGCGTAACCTGAGCGTACAGCGCCCGCGCCTCGGGAAACCGAGGATCCTCATCGACACGGGCTCCGCCCGGGCGACCTTTGACGTCCTCGACCCCGAAGAGTGGTTCCAGGCTCTCGCGAAGGCGCGCCAGGCGCTCCCCTCCCCGTACGCGACGCCCCCGGGGCCGACCCATACGACCCACGTGATCGAACGGCAGGTGGTCAAGGTGAGGTGCCGCTTCTGCGGCACCCTTGCCAGCGAGGTCGATGGACGGTGCCCCGCCTGCGGAGCCCCGCTGTAAGGCGCCTCAGAACGGGATCTCTCGGAAGAGGCTGTCGAACCCGCGCCGGGCCCACCCCCACGCCACGGCAATCACCGTGAGCGCCGCCACGGCCGCGAACGCCGCCCCCTCGAGCGCGGCGGGTCCGGTCGAGAGGAGCGCGGTCGCCCCCGGGATCACCACGACGAAGACGATCAGCATCCCCGACCCTGTCGCGGCGAGCATTGGACCGGGTCGGAGATACTGGGGCCGGGGCCGCTCCTGGAAATCGCTGTACCGAGCGGCGAACGCGAGCCCCCAGAGGGCGACCGCGACGGCCGCCAAGGCAGAGAGGAGTGCGAGCCCGACCACCACGACAGGCCCGATCCGGAAGAGCAGCCCGACCAGCACCGCGACGGCGACGCTCGCGAGCCATGCGGGGGCCACCGAGGCCACCAGCTTCGCGCGGAAGACGGAGGCGGCGGGAATGGGGGCCGCGAACAGGGCCGAGATCGCCTTCCGCTCTTGGCCGACGGAGGTCGTCGCGATCAGGAGGGCGAAGAACGAGGTGGCCCAGGCCGTGAAGATCACGATCCCGAGGCCGCCGAACCCCCCCTTCGAGGTGCCGTTGTCGATGAAGATGATCACGAGCAGGACGATAGGGAGGACGAGGAGGGGAAGCATCTCCCGACGGCGAACGTACCCGTGGAAGTCCTTCGTCACGATCGCCGCCTCGGCCGGGGTGAGTCCCAGGGCCTGGAGGACGGGGTGGCGCGCGGCGTATCGGTGCGGTTGGAGGCGGAACTCCTCGGCGGCCACGGACCAGTACCGCACCCGCAGCCGGGTCGCGACGTAGAGCAGGAAGGCGGCGAACGCGACCTGGCCTACCGCGAACGCGAGCGCGACCGACGGATTCCCGGCGGTCCAGGCGAGGACGGCGAAGGTTCCCCAAAACGGAGGGAGGAACGCGGTGAGCTGGCCGAAGACGGCGAGTCCGTGGAGCGACGCGAACAGGAAGACCGGGTTGAAGACGAGTTGGAGCGCGATGATCATGATGACAAGCGCGAGCGCGCGGAGGACGAGGGTCGCGCGCCCCCGGGCGCCCGAGGAGGCGCCGGCCCGCTGGCTCGTCGACCGGACCATCTCGACCAGGAACGCCCCCTCGAGCAGCCCGACCACGGAGAGTCCGCCGACGAGCGCGATCACGGCGCCGGCCCCGACGTAGGCTCCGACCGCGGCGAACCCTCCGAGCAGCAGGGCCATCGGGAGCGAGTACGTGTAGGCCACGGCGAGGGAGGAGGCCAGGACGTACTCCTCGGGGGCGAGGGGCAACCAGTTCGCCGCGTCGCTGCCCGCGAACTTCGCGGTAGCGGTCAGCTCGAACATGACCCCTCCCACGAGGACGCCCGCCACCGCTAGCAGGGGGAGGAAGGGAGCGGACGCGGTCACCACCGGACCGAGCAGGGCCGTGGGAATCGCCAAGGAGCGAAGCGCGACCGTCGCGAGCAGGAAGACCCCGAGGAACAGCCCGAGGTCGCCCCACAGGAAGATCCCGGGCTGGTTGAAGGGGCTCTTCGGGTTGGAGGAGCGTCCCCCGACACGGACCTGCGAGGCGACGAGGACCCAAGCGAGGCGACGGACCCGATGCAGCTCCATGGGACTCCTACCGCCGCAAGGCGCTCACGACGTCCGTAAGGTCCCCCGTTCCGGTCAAGGTCAGGAAGACCTCCTCGAGCCCGCTGCCCGCCAGCCCGGCCCGTTCGCGCAGCGCCGAGACGGTCCCGGCCGCCACGACCTGTCCCCGGCTCAGGATGACGATGCGGTCGCAGATCGCCTCGGCGATCTCGAGCACATGCGTGCTGAACACGACGCCGACCCCGTCCGCGCTGGCCATGTTCCGCAGCAGGTCCTTCACGACCCGCGCGGCGCGCGGGTCGAGCCCGTTGAGGGGTTCGTCCAGGACGAGCAGCCGAGGGTGATGGAGGAGGGCGCTGATGAGGGCGACCTTCTGCTTCATCCCCTGGGAGTATCCGCTGATCAGCGAGTTCTCGTGCCCGGCGAGCTCGAGCCCCACCAGGAACTGGCGGATCCGGCTCGTGCGCGTGGCCGCGTCGAGCCCGTACAGGTCCGACACGAAGTCGAGGTACTCGGCCCCGGTGAGGAACTCGTAGAGGGAGGGGGATTCGGGGACGTAGCCCATCTCCCGCTTCGCCGCGATCCCGTCATGCGCCATGTCGTGCCCGAGGACCCGGATGGAACCGAGCTCCGGCTGGAGAAGGCCCAGGATCGCCTTCATCGTCGTCGACTTCCCCGCTCCGTTGGGGCCGAGCAGCCCCACGATCTCGCCGGGAGCGACGGAGAAGCTCACGTCGACGACCGCCCGGGTCGTCCCGTACGATTTCGAGACATGCTCGACCTCGAGGAGCAGGCCCGGTCCCCCGACTCGTGAGAACGTGGGACCGCTCGGTAGGGTAGACACGTGGTGCCTCGACCTGAGCCAGTCCCCGGGGGTCTTTACCTAAGGCCCCTCGGGGCCCCTCAGTTGTCGCTTGGAGCCCTCGCCGTCCCTCCCGGGACCAGATTGCCTCTCCCGGAGTCCAACGAGAGGTTCGCGAGGAACGTGACGGAGGAGCGGACCGCGGGAGGCCGG
>JASHYQ010000033.1 GCA_030042955.1 Thermoplasmata archaeon | reverse complement strand
CCCGCCTTCGGGATGCAGTGGCACACGAACGGGGAGCTGTACCCGCTCTGGTCGTCTCTCTGGTCGAAGCCGAACTTCCTGGCCGCCGACACGTTCACGTCGGGGTCCTCGGTAGAGTTCGAGAACTACCAGACCCCCACGGGAGTGGAAGTAGGGGACTTCAACGTAACACTCTGACGGCGGGAGACGTTCGCTCGGGTCCCGCCGCGGTGGGGGGAGGTACCGCTTGACCGGCGTCCTCGCCCCCATCGTCGTCTACGGAGTGATCTTCGGACTCACCTACGTCCTGATTGCCCTGGGCTTCACGCTCCTCTTCGGGATTTCCCGGGTGCTGAACCTGACCTACGGCGCGCTCTACATGGTCACGGCCTACTCGGTCTACTACTTCGCCGTCCAACTGGGGTTCAACCTGCTGCTCTCGGTGGCCCTCGCGGTCGGGGTCTCGGTGGTGGTGGGGGTCGGAGTCTTCCTCCTCTGCGCCCGGCTCGCCCCGGACCCGATGCGCTTCCTCATCGTCACCATCTTCGTGGCCCTCCTGCTCCAGTACCTGTTCGAATACTGGTATCCGGGAGGGGTCGAGCTCGTTCCCGGGCTCGTCCCGATCCAAGGGATTCTCATCTACGGGGTCTCGGTGAGCCCGACGTACCTGGTCTCGGGTGGTGTCACCCTCGTCCTGATCGTTCTCCTGTGGGCCTGGATCGAGTGGACTCCCTATGGCCACGCCGTGCGGGCCACGGCCGAGGACCCCGAGACCGCGGCCCTGTTCGGCATCCGGGTGCGGAGCGTCTACCTCGTCGTCGTGGCGGTCGCCTCCATCCTCGTGGCGATCGCCGCAGTGCTGATCGTCCCCGCCCAGGAGGCGACCCCGGAGATGTGGATCGAACCGTTCGTGATCGCCTTCGTCGTCTCCGTGATCGGGGGCCTCGGTAACTTCAAGTGGACGATTCCGGCGGCGTTCCTGCTTTCGTTCACCCAGTTCACCGTGGTGTTCGAGTTCCCGGCGACGGCGGGAGCGCAGGACATCGTCGCGTTCCTGGTCGCGATCGGGTTCATCATCGTTCTTCCCCACGGATTCGGAGGAATCGGCCATGATACGTGACGCCACCGAGCCCGCGAAGTCGCCGGGGGGCGCCGGGGGAGTTTCCCTGCACCGACGGCTCCCGGCCCCGGTACGCGCCCTCCTCTCTCCCACCTATCTGGCTGCCATCTTCGTGATTCTCTTCTTTGCCTACTGGGCGTCCGGTTCCCCGGCGTCGTTCTTCGCGCTCTCCTTGGTCTTCGCGAGCATCTACATCATGCTCGCGCTCGCCTGGGACTTCTCCTCGGGCCTCACCGGATACCTCAACTTCGGCCTCCCCTTCTTCTTCGGGATCGGCGCGCTGGCCGCCGGCTATCTCACCTACCACGGCAGCCTGTACGTGTGGGAAACCCTGCTCTTCGCGTTCGGCGTGGGTCTGGTCTGCGGGCTCCTCTTCTCCCTCCCTACCCTGCGGCTCCGGGGCCCGTACTTCACCCTCCTGTCGCTCCTGCTCCCGCTGATCGGGCTCGACTTCCTCGTCGCCTTCTGGGCCCGGCTCGGGCTCCCGACGGAAGGATACGAATTCCTCCCCTTCCTCTCCAAGTTCTGGGCCCCCTTCCACCTCCCGTGGCCCTACCTCGCCACGAGCCCCGGAGGAGAACTCGTCCTCCTCTCGATGGTGAACATCGCGATCCTGACCGCGTTCTTCCTCTTGCGGGGGTCCCACTTCGGCCTCATCCTGCGCGGGATCCGGGACGACGAGGACGCCCTCGCGTCGCAGGGGATCTGGACGTTCCCCTACAAGGTGGTCGCCTTCACCCTCTCGAGCGGAATCGTCGCGTTTGCCGGGGCCTCCTACGCGTTGACCAACACCTTCGCGGGGCCCGACGCCTTCGGGTTCACCTTCATCCTCTTTCCGGTCCTCATCGTCATCCTGGGTGGGATGGGGGAGCTCGCCGGCTCGGTCGTCGCGGGCTACTTCGTGATCCTTCTCCTCCAGTACGAGACCCCGGTGTTCTCCACCCTCACCCTGGTCGTCTTCTCGTTCGTGGCGATCGCCCTCGTCCTCTTCCTCCCCGGGGGCCTCCTTCGGCCGATTCGCGCGTTCGTCCGGTTCATGCGGACAGGAGAGCCCGGATGAGCCTGCTCGAGGTCGAGGGAGTGACCCGCTCGTTCGGCGGCAACCGGGCCGTCGACAACGTGTCGTTCGACATGGCGGTCGACACGCTCGCCATCGTGGGCCCGAACGGAGCGGGCAAGACCACGCTCCTGAACCTGATCGCGGGCAGCCTGCACCCCCAGGCGGGGTCGATCCGGTTCAACGGTCAGGAGATCACCTCCCTCCCTCCCTGGCGGATCGCACGGCTCGGGATGGTGAAGACCTACCAGGTCGTCCGCCCCTTCCGAACCCTCACCGTCGAGGAGAACCTCGCCCTGTTCAGCAAGAAGCGCGGCGCGGCGAACATCGGGTGGATCCTCGAGGTCGCCGGGTTGACGGAGGTACGGGGCCACCTCGCGGGAGCCCTCCCGTTCGGCCTGCTGAAGCGGCTCGAGCTCGCGAAGGGACTCGCCGTGCAGCCCGACCTCCTCCTCCTGGACGAACCGATCGGAGGGCTCAGCCGCGCCGAGGCCCAGGGACTCGTCGCCTCCCTGACGGCCCTGAAGAGCTCCGGGGTTCGGATGGTGGTCGTGGAGCACCGCCTCTCCGAGATTCTCCCCGTCGTGGACCGGGTGGTGGCCCTCGACCGGGGCCGCCTGATCTTCCACGGGACGCGCGAGGAGTTCTTCCAGGACCCGGCCGTGCGCACCGCCTACCTAGGGAGCGCCGATGCTGCAGGTTAGGAACCTCTCGGCGGGGTACTTCGGCTCGACCGTGCTCGACGGGCTCTCCTTCGAGGCGGGGGCGGGGATCACCCTCGTCATCGGGCCGAACGGTGCCGGCAAGTCGACCCTCGTCCGCTCGGTCGTGGGGTCGCTGCGCCCGGTGAGCGGGGAGGTCCTCTTCGACGGGGTGCCGGTCCAGAGGCTGCGGGCGGAGCGGATCGCCGACCTCGGGGTCGCAACCGTTCCGGAACGCGCGCGGCTGTTCGGGGACCTCCGGGTCATCGACAACCTTCGCCTCGGGTCCCGGTTGGCCACGCGGCGGGGGGAGACGGTCGATTTCGACGCGGATGTCGCCGAGGTCCGCGAGCTGTTCCCGGACCTCGGCCCCAAGCTCAAAGACCCCGCGCACAGCCTGAGCGGAGGCCAGCAGCAGATGGTCGCCATCGCGCGGGCGCTCGTGGCGCATCCGAAGTTCCTGGTGATGGACGAGCCGACCACGGGGCTCCACCCCGTCCTGGTGAAGGAGCTGATCGTCAAGATCGAGCAGGTCGCCCGGAACCTTCCGATCCTCCTCACCGAGCAGAACGTCCTGCAGACGGTGCCGATCGCCACCCACGTCCACCTCCTCGAGGCCGGCCGGATCGTCCTCGCGGGAACCCCGCAGGAGATCCTGGCGGACGACCGGGTCCGGCGCGTGTACCTGGGAGAGCGTGCCCATCCCCCCGAAGCGACCGCCTCGGAGGCAGGATAGACCCATGGCAATCGCCCACCGCAACGGGAGTGAGGTCTACTACGAAGTCCGGGGCCAAGGGCCTCCCCTCGTCCTGGTCGAAGGACTGGGCTACGGCCTCTGGATGTGGCGCGGGCAGTCGCCGGCGCTCGAGGGGAGGTTCCGGCTCATCCTCCTCGACAACCGGGGGGTCGGACGGAGCTCGCCGCTCCCCGGGCCGTACTCGATGGCCGAGTTCGCCCGGGACACCCTCGCGGTGCTCGATGCCGAGGGCGTGGAGAAGGCCGCCCTCCTGGGGGCCTCCATGGGCGGAGCCGTCGTGCAGGCGATGGCCGCCCTCGCCCCCGACCGGGTCTCGGCGCTGGTCCTCGCCTGCACGACCCCGGGAGGGCCGGTCGCGAGGCCGATGCCGCCCGAGACGTTCGCCGAGGTCACCCGCGTGGTCCCCGGCGAGACGGAGGCCGACCGGCTTCGGCGCACGATGGGGATCGCCCTGACCACCGCCTTCCCGCGGGAGCGAGCGGCGGAGCTGGACGCGATCATCGCCGACCGGCTCGCCTCCCCGACTGACCCGACCCAGTGGATGTACCAGGCCCTCTCGGCGCGGGAGTTCGACGCCTGCGAGAGCGACGCCCACCTCCCGGTCCCGGCCCTCATCACGACCGGCACCGAGGACCGCGTGCTCCCGTGGACGAACTCCCTCCTCCTCTACCGGATGATCCCCCACGCCTCGCTCGTCCTCTTCCGCGGGCAGAACCACCTCCACCTCATCGAGCGCGCGACCGAGTTCAACGCGGTCGTCGAGCGGTTCCTTGACTCCGTGGCCCAGGGGACCTCGGAGATCGGGGTGGAGGAGGTGAGGTGAGTGACGTCCGTCGGGATCGCCTCCTACGGGCTGTACGTCCCGCGCACGACGGTGGACGCGGCGACGATCGCGCGGCGGTTCCACCTCCCGCTCGAGGTCGTCCGCGACAAGCAGGGCCTCCATCGCAAGCACGTTAGTCGTCCGGGCGAGATGCCGAGCGAGATGGGACGGCGCGCGGCCCGCACGGCCCTGGAGCGCGCCCACGGCCAGGGGATCGACCGGAAGGACATCGGGCTGGTCATCTACTGTGGGTCGCAGTGGAAGGACTACCACATCTGGCTGATGAGCACCTACCTCCAGGACCGCCTCGGCATCCCGGAGTGCTTTGCCTTCGACCTCTCGGCGATGTGCGCGGGCGTCGTCTTCGGGCTCTCGGCCGCGAAGAGCTTCCTCGTCGCGGACCCCGACCTTCGGGCGGTGCTGCTCATCGGGGCCTCGAAGGAGTCGTACATCGTCCGACCGACCGACGCCACGAGCCGGTGGATGGACAACTTCGCGGACGCCGGCGTCGGGGTGGTCGTCGCCCGGGACTTCGGGCGCAACCTGGTCCTCGGCTCGGACTTCCTGAGCGACGGGTCCCTCTCCCTCGCCCCGGTCCAACGGGGGGGAGGGGCGCGCCACCCGGCGTACCTGCCGTACATCCGTGCGCGGCAGGTCTTCGCCGAGAACCTCCTCCCCGAGGCAGCCTTCCGACGGCGCATGGACGCCGTGTCGCTGCCGAACTTTTCCCGGGTCATCGAGCGCTCGATCGAGCGGAGCGGTCTCACGCCCGCCGACATCCGGATGGTGTTCCTGAACCACATGAAGCGGTCGTTCTCGCGGGCGATCCTCGAGAAGGTCGGCATCCCGGAGGAGCGGGCGTACTACCTCGAGGAGTACGGCCACAGCCAGTCCGCCGACCAGATCCTCGCCCTCGACCGGTCGCTCGCCTCGGGCCGGTTCTCGGAGGGACCGACGGTGATGGCGGCGGCCGGTAGCGGGTACGTCTGGGGCTCGACGGTCGTCCGGTGGGGGTAGGTCATGCGGATCGACCTCTCGGCCCGCCTCGCGGCCCGCCACGGGACCCGCGTCGCGCTGACCGACGGGCCCCGGCAGATCTCCTGGACGTACCGGGAGCTCGGTCTTCGGGCGGAGAGCGCGGCGGAGCGACTTCGGGAGCGAGGGGTCGGTTCCGGCGACCGGATCTCCGTCCTCGCGGGACCCGAGATGGAGCTGGTCGCCCTCCTGTTCGGAGCGCTCAAGGTCGGCGCCACCCTCGTGCCCCACAACCTGCGCCTCACGGGCCCGGAGCTGGGCGAGGAGGTCGGCCGGATCCGCCCGGCCCTCCTGGTGCGGGGCCGCCTCCTGCCCGCCGACTTCGCGCACGGGATTTTCGAAGGACGTCCGTCGGCCTCGCTCGACGAGCTGACCCGGCCCGGCACCGGGTCGCCGTCGACCCCCCGGGAGCTGCCGGAGTGGGAGGCGCCGGCCCTCATCCTCTACACCGGAGGGTCGACCGGCCGCCCGAAAGGGGCGGTGCTGAGCCTGCGCGCGCTCCTCTCGAACGCCCTCACCACGGCCGAAGGATGGCGGCTGCAGCCGGACGACTCGACGATCCTCGTCTTCCCGATGTTCCATACCGGCGGGTGGAACGTGCTCCTCCTGCCGCTCCTCGTCATGGGAGGACGGAACATCTTCCTCGACCGGTTCGACCCGGTCGAGATCCTGCGCCGGATCGACGACGAGAAGGTCACCATCCTCGGCGGGGTCCCCTCGATGTTCATCGAGCTCATCGGCCGCCCCGAGTTCCCCCGGTCCTCGCTCGCGTCGCTCCGGTTCGCGAAAAGCGGGGGCGGGAACTCGCCCGACGCGGTGGTGAACGCGTTCCGCCAGCGTGGGATCCCGTTCTACCAGGGGTACGGCCTCACGGAAGCCGGACCGAACCTGCTCTACTCCACGGCCGACGACCTCTCGCGGCCCGGGTCGATCGGACGTCCGAACCTGATGTGCGACCTCAAGCTCGTGGACGAGCAGGGCCGCGAGAGCGACCTCGGCGAGCTCCTCGTCGGCGGCCCGGTCCTCTTCTCCGGGTATCTCGACAACCCGGAGGCGACGGCCGCCGCGATGAGCGGCAGCTACGTCCGCACCGGGGACGTCCTGCGGCGCGACGCCGACGGGTTCTACTACTTCGTCGGCCGGACCAAGCTGATGTTCAAGTCGGGCGGCGAGAACGTCTACGTCGCCGAGGTCGAGCAGGCCCTGGAGTCCCATCCGGCGGTGGCGGAGGCCGCGGTCGTCGGGGTCCCCGACCCGAAGTGGGGAGAGGTCGGCCGGGCGTTCGTCGTCGAGCGCTCTCCGGTCCCCGAGGACGAGCTACGTCGCTATCTCCGGGAGCGGCTCGCGGCGTACAAGGTGCCGAAAACGTTCGTACGCGTGGAGGCGCTCCCCCACACCCGCGCGGGGAAGAAGGATTATCCTCAACTCGCTCGGGAGGGGGGGAGCTGAGGACCGTGCTTCGCCGAGCAGCGAGAAACCGCTCTCCGGAGGTCCGCCGAGCAGACCCCCTCGTACCCGCGACCCGCGGCAAGACCGTCCGCGGCCTGCGGACCCGGATCAAGCTGATCCGGGCGGCGGAGAAGGTGTTCGGGGAGGTCGGGTTCTACGAGGCCCGGATCTCGGAGATCACCCGCGAGGCGGGGGTTGCGGCCGGCACGTTCTATCTCTACTTCCGGTCGAAGGAAGAGCTCCTGCGGGCGCTGATCCAGGCGATCAACCGGGACCTTCGGAGGACGCTGTCGGCGGGGACGAACCACCTCCCGAAGCGCGCGGATGCGGAGCGGCGCGGGTTCGAGATCTTCTTCTACGATTTCCTCCCCCGCCACCGCAAGCTCTACCGGATCATCAAGCAGGCCGAGTTCGCCGACCCCCCGATCTTCGAATGGTACTACCGCCGGCTCGCGGACGGGTACGGCCGCCGGCTGCGCGCGGCGATGGAGAACGGGGAGTTCCGGGAGTGGGACCCGGACCTCGCGGCGTGCGCCCTGTTAGGGATCGCCGACTTCGTCTCCATGCGCTACGTCACCTGGGGGCGGGGCCTGCCACCGGAGAAGCTCGACCAGCTGATGGAGTTCATCCTCGCGGGCCTGCTCACCCCGAACGGCCGCGCCGGCCTGAAGGTGGCGGCGGGCCTGAAGCGAGCCCCGGTCGTCTCCGTCGCCGCCCGCCGGTCCGTATGACTCTCGGCCCGGGGACCGTTCCCGTCCTCGGGTCGCCTCAGAACTTTTGGGCCAGCCAGGCCCGAACCAGGTCGGGGGCGTCGCTCGGGAAGACGGCGTGCCGACCGCCCGGGATCATGAGGAACTGCTTGTCGTCGGCGTCGAGCCCGTCGAACAGCTCGCGGGCCGAGTCGACGGGGATGAGCTCGTCGTGCTCACCGACCGCCACGAGGAGCGGCACCCGCAGCCTCCCCTCGAAGCGGAGGTTCGGCGAGTCCAACACCCCAGCTCGCATCATCCGGAGCAGTCGGAGGGCCGGGACGCCGTACAGCACGGAGTAGAACCGCGCGGAGTAGCGGAAGTTGAACAGCGGGTCATCGAGCCCGAGCATTCCCTCCCGCCGGTACCCGATCAGCGGAGTACCCCGCAGGAGGGTGACGCCCAGCAGGGTCTTCAGGAAGGCCCCGGCCGTCGGACGCGAGTACTGCTCCGCCCGGATCCTCCTCCCCGCGCTCACGAGGACCACCCCCTGGATGTCCTGGGGACGGCTTCGCTGCGCCACGACGGCCGAGAGCGAGCCGAGACTGTGCCCGAGGACGACGAGCTTCTTCGACCGCGCCTTCACGAACGCGACCGTCTCCGAGATATCGCTCGCGAACCGCTCCGGGCTCGGGTAGTCGCCCCGCACCCCGTCCGAGAGCCCATGTCCCCGGAGGTCCATCCCGAAGACGGTCACGCCGGCCCGCGCGAGCGGTTCGGCGAGCGCCGGCCCGTACGCTCCGCTGTGGGCGGTGATCCCGTGAAAGATCAGGAGGGAGACCGGCGAGTCGCCCGCGGCGTCCCAGCGTCGCAGGAAGAGCGTCCGGCCGTCCGAGGCTTGGATCACCTCGTGCGGCCCGGTGAATCCCCCACGCAGGCTCACGACATCCGGGCGGACCACGTCGACCCCCGGGCCGGGGTAGACGAACGGACGGGTGTAGTTTGCTCATCGCGCGAGGCTCACGCCGTGTCCTGGGCCGGCGAGAGACGACCTGCCGCGTGGCGGAACAGGAGGAGCGCCGGGAGGGCCGGCACGAGCAGGAGGACCCAGATCAGCAGCGGGTTGGCGGTGGCGCTGAGCACCGCGCCCCCGACCACCACGGCCACGAGGTATCCGCCGCCTCCGACCATCGCGAAGGCCCCGTTGTAGACCCCGACTTCGGTCTTCGGCGCCAGGTTCGAGGGGAGGGTCGCCGACGGGATGGTGACAAGGTTCTCCCCGAAGGTCAGGACGACCACCGCCACGAAGAACGCGACCGTGGGGATGAGGCCGAACAGTCCGGCCGCCCCGAGCCCGAGGAAGGCGACGACGTAGAGGAGGAGGCCGAAGGTGGCGATGGTCGTGTGGCGGCGCCCGATCACGCTCTCGGTCGTGAAGGTCTGCCCGAACACGACCACGAGTCCGTTCAGGGCCAGGCCCACCCCGAGGAGGGAGTACGAGACGCCGAGGACGTTGTGGACGTAGAGCGGGAAAGTGACGGCCCACTGGCCGACCACCATCGAGGCAAAGGCGAACGCGACCAAGAGTTCGAGCGCGACCCGGTCCCGGGCCAGGAGCTTGAAGCTCGTCGCCATGCTCACCGGGGGTGCTTCGGTGGAGGGGAGCGCCGGCGCGGCGGCCGTGGAGAGCGGGCGGCCGAGCGCCAGGTCCCGAGGGGAGGGAGCCAGGGTGAGCGCCATGAGCGTCGCGCCCGAGGCGATGACGACGGTCGCCACGGCGACGGCCCCCGCAAACCCGATCGAGGCGATCAGGAGACCCCCGAGGGTCACCCCCGCCGAATATCCGGCGTTGAACCCGATCCGGTAGAAGGTGAAGCCGCGCGTCCTCTCCGACCTCTCGGCGAAGTCGGCGATGTACGCCGACGCCGCGGGGCCGGCCGTGGTCGTCACGATCCCCCCCGCGAGCGCGGTGACGATGGCGAGCTCGAGCGACAGGATGGCGAACGCGTACGCGAGACCGGCGGTCGCCGCGGCCTCCGCGAACAGCCCGATCAGCAACAGACGACGCCGACCCAGCCGGTCGGTGAGGAGCCCCCCGAGGAAGTTGAACGGGAGTTGGATGACCCCGATCCCTGCGATGATCACGCCCACCTCGAGATAGGCGATATGGAGCACGTTCACGAGGAACAGCGCGAGGAACGGGCTGTAGAGGGCGTTCCCCAGCATGCGGATCGCCACCCCGAACCCGAGGAGGCGAAGGTTCCGGTTCACGCTCCTCCCAGCGACCGACCCGTAAGAAAGGCGACTCACCGCTGGTAGGTTCCGGAGGTGTGGGTCGGGGGCTTTCCGTAGATGGTCCGCTGCGCCCCTTCACCCGGAGACAACCTATTGGGAGCGAGCTCCGATGGGGGCGAGGGCTCGCATGGAACCTTCCCGCAAGGAGAGGACGGGCCCAGGTCGCTCGTAAGATGGCTCCTCCCTCCAGCCCTGACCCAGCCTCGCCTCATTTGGCGGCCGGGAGCCGGCCCATCCGGGTCCGTGGGCCACCCGTCCCCCGGGGCGAAGAGGTCCTGACAAAGGAGGCGCTCGAGTTCGTCCGCGACCTCCACGAACAGTTCGACCCTCGGCGCCGGGACGTCCTTCGACACCGCGGCACGTTCCGGGCGACGCTCGAGTCGGGCAAGCTACCGGAGTTCCCGCGAGAAACGGCACCTGTCCGGGCCGCCACGTGGCGGGTCGCGACGCCGACGCATGACCTCACCGACCGCCGGGTCGAGATCACCGGGCCTACGGACCGCAAGATGGTCATCAACG
The DNA here is from genome assembly GCA_030042955.1 of Thermoplasmata archaeon. GTDB lineage: Archaea > Thermoplasmatota > Thermoplasmata > Lutacidiplasmatales > UBA184 > Lutacidiplasma. The sequence continues at coordinate 844 of JASHYQ010000033.1, read as the reverse complement.
CCCTCAACTCCGGCGCTCGGGTCTACATGGCCGACTTCGAGGATGCCCACTCCCCCACCTGGACCGGAACGGTGGCGGGGCAGGTGAACCTCCAGGACGCGGTCCGTCACCGGATCACGTACACCTCGCCCGAGGGGCAGGAGTACCGGCTCCGGGAACCGCTCGCGACCCTCATGGTCCGTCCGCGCGGCTGGCACCTCGAGGAGCGGCACGTCACGGTCGGAGACCGGCCGGTCTCGGCGAGCCTCTTCGACTTCGCGCTGTTCTTCTACCACAACGCCTCCGAGCTCCTCCGGCGGGGGACCGGGCCGTACTTCTACCTCCCCAAGATGGAGCACTACCTCGAGGCCCGCCTCTGGAACGACGTGTTCGTCGCCGCGCAACAGCGGCTCGGGATCCCGCGCGGAACGATCCGGGCCACGGTACTCATCGAGACCCTCCCGGCCGCGTTCCAGATGGAGGAGATCCTCTACGAGCTCCGCGAGCACTCGGCGGGGCTCAACTGCGGCCGGTGGGACTACCTGTTCAGCTTCATCAAACAGTTCCGGAACGACCGGACCGTCCGCTTCCCCGACCGGGACCGGCTTGCGATGAGTACCCCGTTCCTGACCGCCTACTCCCACCTCCTCATCCAGACGTGCCACCGTCGCGGGGCCCACGCGATGGGCGGGATGGCCGCCCAGATCCCCATCAAGGGCGACCCGGCCGCGAACCAGGCGGCGATCGCGAAGGTGGTGGCCGACAAGGAGCGGGAGGCCCGGGCCGGCCACGACGGGACCTGGGTCGCTCACCCGGGGCTGGTCCCCGTCGCGCTCGAGGTGTTCGACCGCGAGATGCCGACTCC
>JASHYQ010000313.1 GCA_030042955.1 Thermoplasmata archaeon | reverse complement strand
CCTGGGTGGTTGCCGGCACCTGGGTCCGGAGGACGGAGAGGGAGACCGGTGCGTCAACGGTCCCGCCGAGCCGACCCCCACGACGATCCGTGTCGTGACGGCAACCCTCGACGGGCCTTCGGCCCGGACCGTGGTCACCTTACGAGCTGCCGACGCATCGCAGCGAGCTCCTTCCGACGCGCCGGGCTCGTCTTGGGGTACGCGAGCTTGAGGCCTTCAAGGGTGTCGAGGAGGACCTGCGAGATGATCAACCGGGCGTTCTCCTTGTCGTCCGACGGAACGACGTACCACGGTGCGAGGGTGGTGGTCGTGGCCTCGAGGCACTCCTCGTAGGCCGTCTGGTAGGCCTTCCAGAACTTCCGCTCCTGGACGTCCGCGGCGTTGATCTTCCAGTTCTTCTCGGGGACGTCGATGCGGTCGAGGAACCGCTTCCGCTGCTCTTCCTTGGAGAGGTGGAGGAAGAACTTGACGATCCGAGTCCCGTTGGCGTAGAGGTGCCGCTCGAGGTCCGTGATGGAGCGGTACCGGTCCTGCCATATTGCCGGGTCGTGGATGGCTAGGTCCGGGACCCCTTCCGCGGCGAGGATCTCGGGGTGGACCCGAACGATCAGGACCTCCTCGTAGTACGAGCGGTTGAAGATGCCGATATGCCCCCGTTCCGGGAGGTCCCGGGTGGTGCGCCAGAGAAAGTCGTGGCTGGTCTCCTCCGGAGTCGGGTGTTTGAAGCTGTACACTCGGGAACCCTGGGGGTTGAGCCCGGACATCACGTGCTTGATGGCACCGTCCTTGCCGGCCGCGTCCATCGCCTGGAAGATCAGGAGGACCGCGTAGCGGCTCGAAGCGAACAGCCGGTCCTGCAGCGAACGCAGCCGGGCCTGGTGGTCCTCGAGCAGATGCTGATACTCTTCCTTGGTGCGGTAGACGGGGTCGACCTTGGTCGGCCATTTCTTCAGTCGAACCGAGTCGCCCTCGCCGACTCGGTACGCCCGGGAACGGATCCTCACTCTACCTCCTCGGTCGAGGCTCTAGCTCAGGGACTGGGGACCGACCCTCCCCCGATGACCACCGAATCTTCTCGGGGAGTCGCGGTCGTCGCCGCCGATGCAGCCCGACCGCCGCGAGAAAGAGGAGCGCGCCCCCGACGGGGTGGGCCGGGGGCTGGCCAGCCCAGGTTCGGGTGGTCGTCCCGACCAGATCGACCCCTCTGCATCGTAACGTACCTGGACCCGACGGAGCCACTACCGGTTCGCATTCACCTGAGGGTATTCAGTTCGCCCATGAGGGGAATAAATACCACCCCCGGTTTCCGGGGCCATGGCCCGGACCGCTAAGCCGTCTCGAGAGGCGGAGTTCGCTCACGCCGTACTGACTCGAAATCTCCAGGTGCGACCGGGAGAGAACGTCATCATCGAGGGTTGGAGCCACGTGCTCCCGTGGGCGGCCGCGTTGGCCCGAGAGACCCGGCGGTTGAAGGCGTTCCCCATCGTCCTGTACGAGGACGAGGACCGGTTCTGGGACTCGGTCGACGCCCACGAAGAGGAGGTGCTCGGGACGGCGCCCTCTCACGAATGGGCGGCGCTCGGCAAGACCGACGTCTACATCCACATGTGGGGAGCGGGAGACAAGTTGAGGCTCGACAAGCTTCCCGAGAGCCGTGCCGGCAAACTCTTCGGGTGGAACGACGCGTGGTACAAGACGGCGCTCAAAGCCGGACTCCGGGGCAGCCGACTCGAGATCGGACGGCCGTTCCCCAGCCTCGCCAAGGCCTACGGCGTCAACGAGGCGAAGTGGATGGACCAGGTGGTTACCGCATCGATGGTCGACCCAGACCGGCTCCGGGCGGTCGGGGCTCCGATCGTGAGGGCGTTGGAGCGGGGCCGCCGAATTCGCATCCACGACGACCACGGAACGGACTTGACCCTCGGGCTCGCGCACCGTCCGGCGCAGCTCGACTACGGCCGGGTCTCCAAGGCGGACAGGAAGCGCCCCTTCCGGATGCTGAACATGCTTCCCCCGGGTACGGTCCGGGTCGCGCTCGATGAATCCGTCGGAGACGGCACGATCGTGGCCAACCGGGCGAGCTACGACGAGACGGGGAAGGCTACGGGCGGCGTGTTCCAGTTCCGCAAGGGACGATTGGTGCGTCACCACTACGATACGGGGGCCCATCGGTTCGACAGACCGTTCCGCCAAGCTGGGAAGGGACGCGACCGACCCGGATACCTGGCGATCGGGCTCAACCCGATGCTTCGCAACACCCCCCAGCTCGAGGACCGAGAGGCCGGGGCGATCACGGTCAGCGTCGGGGCGAACGAGTTTCTGGGTGGAAAGAACAAAGGGCGGTTCACCGGCATCGTGGTGAACGCCGGCGCTAAGGTCGAGGTCGACGGACGCCCCCTCCGGCTGCCGAGCTGAGGAGCTCTGCGGCAGGACTGGCCGGGATCGCTCCCGAGCTTCCTACGTAGACGTCTCGGCCAGGACCCCAGCTGATCCCAACCCGCCGAGGGGTCCTCCCAATCCCGCGTTCCCGCTCGCTCAATGCGTCGAGTCGACAGGAGCGGGGATGGGAGCGTCCAGCGTCAGGTAGAGCCGTTTGTTGCGCGCTCCCTTGTTCTCGATTCGTTCGAGTCGGGCCAGCCCGACCTCGGCGGTGTTCGCAACATGGGTTCCCCCATCGGCCTGGACGTCGAACCCCTCGATGTCGATCAGGCGGACCGTCTCGACATCGGGCATCAGCTCCTGGGCGACCCGCACGAGAGTCGGGTCCTTCAGGGCCTCGGCGCGGGAGAGGAAGCGGACCGTCACCGGCCGGCGCTCGCCTACCACCTGGTTCACGCCCTCGACGAAGCTCTCGGCCAACGCGCGGTCGAACCCCGGGATCGAAAAGTCCATCCGGGCCCGCTCGGCCGCGATCTGGTTGCCGGTAATCCCGCTCCCAACCTGACGATAGACGACCCCGCTCAGGATGTGGAGCGCGGTATGGTATCGCATGTGGGCGGATCGTCGAGCCCAGTCGATCTCGCCCGTAACCCGATCTCCCGGTGCGAGCGTGGAGGTACGGTCCAACCGGTGGAGGATTCCCTCTCCGGTCTTTTGCACGTCGACCACCCGGACGGTCCCGCCGTCGGGCAACGATAGCACCCCCGTGTCGGCCGGCTGACCGCCCCCGGACGGGTAGAAGGCGGTTCGGGTGAGAACCACCTCCTCCTCCCTCGCCGAGACGACCTCGGCTTCGAACCGTTTCCGGTAAGCGTCGACGAGATAGAGTGCTTCGCTCGTTGGGTCGCTCATTCCCCAGGTCCTCTCGGAGCCACGTGGTCGATGTTCTCCCACCGTAAATAGCTCCAGAAAGGAGTGGGAGGTCGTATCCGACGGGGTCCGCGCGCCCGCCGGCCGCCCAAGGGACCCACCCATCGGTTCCCTTTCCTTCGCGAGAAGGTCAAGTTCTCCGGTAGGCACCCATGGCCGTCGCAGGCGGCCCGACGGGCGGAGGCGAGGCTCAGCGCCCCGCCAACGGTTCACGGAGGAGCGCGTCGCGCACCTTCTGGACGGTAAATTCTTCGGACCCAATCAGGGACTGGCCCCCGGGTCCGACCAGCACCGGGAACTCTCGCCACCCCTGCTCCTTCGCTTTCTTCCGCAAGGCCCAATGCCGGCGTTGACCGAGGTCGATTACTTCGAGGTCGATCGCGGTCTCCGCGGCCACCCCTCGTACGACACTGACCACATGGGCTTGAGGTTCGGGGAGCGTCCATTGCACCCGGTACGAGTGGGGACCGCCGCGTCCGCCGTCGGTGAAGATGGCGGCACGCATGTAGGTGCTGGGGGCGACGTCTGCGCCCGAGTCGGGTCCGACGCCCTGGGACGGGTCGAAGGTAGAGGATGTTGCGAGCTGTTTTCGCCCCCAGACGTAGAGGACCGCCTTGGATTCGTTCTTCATCGTCCGTGTTCCCACAGAGTTCAAGGCTAGGTTGGCCGCTTCCTTGCCAGGTGCGTCGGAATAACCCTAGACGAGGTTCCCCTTCTTTAGAAGTCGGGCGGTTCGGGGGTCTTGGAGTACCACCCGACCTCCGGCACCGGGCGAAGCAATCGGATATCGATGGCATCGGCCTCGGCCGCCATCGCTAGGTATCGGAAACGTTCCTCTAGGTCGCCC
>JASHYQ010000312.1 GCA_030042955.1 Thermoplasmata archaeon | reverse complement strand
TCGCGCGGCCGAGGGGGACGGACCCGGGAGATCCTGGTCGACGTCCCGATCTCCGACACGATGCCGGCCCTCGAGGAGGACCCGCTCATCGCCCCGGTGGGCCGACCGCGCTCCCGGGGCCAACTGCTGCTCACGAACTTCGACAACCCGGGCCGAACCGGCCCGTTCTGAGGCCCTCCGCTCCGCCGGACCCGGGGACGGGTCGCCCGTCAGGGGAGCGCGGTGGGCGACGTGGTCCCGGTGTAGTCCCCGGTTCCTGTGGCGAGGAAGAGCAGGCCGGTACCGGTCGGGTTGGAGGTTCCCATATCGATCACGATCGTGTCCGTCGACGTGAGGGGCGAGGTAGGGCCTACCGAGCCGTAGTAGGTGGTCCACGGATTCGTCATGTCGAGGGCCGTGCCCAGAGAGACTTGAGCGACCGCATCGCCCGAGATGTTGAGGATGGAGAACCCGCCGGGGGTCGAGAGGGTGTCCACCGCCCCGTTAGAGTGTTCCACCTCGAACAACACGCTGGACAGCGTAACGGTGGACGCCTCGACCGAGAGCGTGTAGACGTAATCCCCGGCTTGGCAACCATTCTGGGCATACGTGTCCCCGGTCGGGCAGGTGCTGGCCCGGGGACTCCCCGCGGCGAAGGCGCTCCCAATCGGGGCCTTCGAGGGGGCTCCGCTACAGAGCCCGCCGGGACCCTCGTAGTGAATCCCGCCGATCAGAGCGCCACTGGTGGCGTTCACGGTCGCCTCGAGGGAGCCTCCCACCGCCTGAGCGCCGGATAGGGGCTCTCCCGCCAGTCCGAGCGAGCAGGCGGTGTATTCGACCGACCACCTGGGCGCGGCCGGGGTGCTCCCATGGCTTTCGTTCAGGAGGGTGAACGAGGCGTTGGCCGAGGAGTAGCTGTGCAGGAACGATTCCACGCTGGCGTTTCCGAGAAGCGCGGCCGCGACCTGCGTGCTGTCCAAGAGATTGGCCGGGATCGGCTGGATCCCCCCGCCCGGGGAACCGCAGTTCGGTCCGTAGCTCACTTCGTATTCGGTCGCCCGTCCGTCGGCGACCAGCATGGTAAGCTGCATGGTGTTCGCCGCGTTGAAGTAGTCGAAGTACCAGAACGCGAAGTCTCCGCTGGAGTAGTTGCCGGTGTACCCCGGGACCGAGAGGGTCCCCACCCCCTGCGAACTCGTACATTGGCGCGGTACGCCGCTGGTGTTGGTGTACCCTTGGGTTACGTCGGCCCCCAGCGCGGCGTAGAGGTTCCACGGCCCAGAAACGACCTGGGCAGCCGCGGGGTCGGCGAGGGCCTTCGCCGCTGAGTAGGAGGCGACAGGAGTGCTTGCTGCCGATGCGGACGAGGAGGGGTGGACCACCTCACTAAGTGCTAGGCCAAGGAATGCGACCAGGACCACGACGACCACGAGGATTGCGAGCAGGGTACGGCGAGACGGGCCGGGGCGGGGAGGCGGGGGCGACGCCCCGAGCGAAGCACCCGTGCTGGTCGGCGAGGGCGGTGGCGTGCCGGACGCAGTCGGGCCGGCCATGCTAACCCTCCGCACGGCGACCTGTCCGGTACTACATCAAGCCTCGGTCAACTCCGGTCGAGCAATCAAGATACCGGAGTCCCCCCCGGGATGGGGAAGTCCAGAGCAGTGAGCTCGACGGCTCGCGCCTTCTCCCTGGTCGCGCGAATCGAAACTACAATGGAAGCACGCCGGCCAACCCGAGTGCGAGGACCATGACCACTGCCACGCCCACGACGATCAAGACGACGAGGAGGCCCTCGTGGGCCGGTCGGTTCGGAGGCGGGACTCCCTTCGAGACGCCGGGAGGTTCTGGAGCGGTCGTGGCCGGAGCGCTTGATGCGTCAGGGGTCGACATAGGAGCCCACGGGGCAGGAATCGGCTCGGGAATACATCAATCCCATCTGACGGGTGTTCGACCTGACGCCTCCTTCAAGGAGTTTCCGGGACCGTCGTCTCCCCGCCCAGGTGCTCGGATTCCGCCGCCCGTCGGCGGGCTCGCTCCCGCCGGAGCTCTCGCAGGTCCCGCTCCAGCTCCCGGAGCTCCGCGGCGGTGCGCCGGACCCGGACCCGTGCCATCCCCTCGACCGCGGCGATCTCGCGGTCGAGTTGTTCGTCCGAGCCCCGGAACCCGGTCATGCCGCGGTTTCGGAGTCGATCTGCGCCTTCTGGAGCTTGTCCGAGAAATCGACGAAGACCGTCTTGACCTCGGTGAACTCCTCGATCGCCGCCGAGCCGGCCTCGCGGCCCCCGTTCCCGGTGTTCTTGATGCCTCCGAACGGGAGCTGAACCTCCGCCCCGATCGTGGGGGCGTTCACGTAGGTGATACCGGCCTCGAGGTCCTCGACCGCCCGGAACGCCCGATTCACGTCGCGGGTGTAGATCGCGGAGGAGAGGCCGTAGTCGACGTCGTTGGCGACCCGTACCGCGTCCCCGTAGTCGGCGACCTTGATCACCGAGAGGACCGGGCCGAAGATCTCCTCCTTGGAGATCCGGGTCCCGTGGCGCGTCTCGAAGATCGTGGG
>JASHYQ010000311.1 GCA_030042955.1 Thermoplasmata archaeon | reverse complement strand
TCCGGCATCGCGAGCGCGTTGCGCTGGACCCCGGGGAGGGTCGCGACGTTCGCGAGCTGCGCGAGCGACGGGTCCCCCTCGACCGCCGACAGGAGCGCGGCGTCCGAGAAGAGGATGCCCGGGACCCGCATCCCCGGTCGCTCCGAGGGGTCGATGCGGTAGGTGAACTCGTCCATCTGGACGAGGGCTGGAATCTTCTCCACGGGGCGCGGCGAGCCCGGGCCGGTATTAGACGATGGGCCCGGCGCTCGCCTCCGCCTCGGGAGGCGGGCCCCTCAGGACAAAGCGCCAAGTAGCGCCCTCCGGTACAACTGTCGGGAGGGGCCGATGCTGCTGCGCACGTTGCTCACGCTCGTCAACCTGGTCGCTATCGCGGTGGCGATCGTCGTGCTCCTGGCCTTCCCCTCGTACGCGGGACCCGCCTTCTACTTGCTCCTGGGCTGGATGTTCGGGAGCATGATCCTCGTCTACGGCCCTTGGGGGAACCGACAGGTCGGCGCCTCCCGACCATCCGCGCCCTTGCCCTCCGCGACCCCAGCGGCCTCGGCGACACCCGGGACCTCGCCGACCCCGGCACCGACGCCGGCACCGGCCGAGATCCCGTTCTGTATCTACTGCGCGGCGCCCCTGCCCTCCGGGGCCACCTTCTGCCCCGCCTGCGGCCACCGGGCGACCCACCTGTAGGGAGGACTGTTCGTGACCTCTCCGAGCCGCATCGTCCGTCTCCCGCTCGTCGCGATGGCGGCGGTGCTGGCGGCGCTCACGATCGTCGCCCTGATCCTCGCCTCGGATTCGGCGTTCCGTTCCTGGGGGTGGTGGAGGCTCTCGTTCTTCGCGATCCCCGTCGTGGTGGCGGTGTTCTACCTGAACGAGTACCGGAAGCTCCCGTACGAGCCGTGGCACTTCTTCCCACCGCGTCCGACCCCCGCGTCGGCCCCCGCCCCACCGCCCGTGCCATCTTCCCCGCCCTCTCCACCCCCCGCTCCCGCCACGGCCCCGGAGGTCGTGACGGCCGACGTCTCCCCCGAGCCGTCGGAGGACGAACCGTTCGAGGACCCCGTCGAAGAGGCGGACCGATTGGCCCGGGAAGCCGCGCAGGACGACTCGCACCACCAGCCCGACGGGCCCTAGGCGGAGCTCGTGAGCCCACGCCTCGACGGGCCCTACTCGGGCGCGATGAAGAGCATCGGTTCCCGGGCCCGGGCGTTCGCGCCGGGGGCGACCCGGAGGTCCCGCACGACGCCCGCGACCGGGCTCGTCACCTCGTTCCGCATCTTCATCGCCTCGAGCACGAGGAGGATGTCGCCCGCCTGCACCCGCGCCCCTTCCTGGACGCGGACCTCGATCACCTTCCCCGGCATCGGCGGGGAGACCGCAACCCCTCCGCCCGGGCGCGAGGCCGCTGGCGCAGGGGCTACCGGGGTCGCGCCCGGCACCGCGCCATGCGGAGCGGTTGGAGTGGCCGATTCCGGCGCACCCAGCCGCTCGAGCGTGACCGGGGCCCGTTCGCCGTTGACGTCCACCGGGCCCGGAGGCTCGGGGAAGTGGTCCGGCCAGTTCTCGACGAGCACCCGCTCGCCTCCGACCTCCAGTTCCACGCGCAGCGGGGAGTCCTTTACCACCGTCACCGGGAAGGTGTGACCGTCCAGGGTCACCGACGAGAGGTCAGGAGCGACCTCGACCTCCTCGCTCCTACCGTCCCGTACGACGCGTAGCCGCATCGAGGTACCTCCGCTGGTTCTGGAGACGGGCCCGGCCCTCGTGGGCCCACGGGCTTCCGCCCGACCCCCCGCCCGTCGCGGGGGCCGTCCTCGTCGCGAGCGAGGCCCGCGGGGCCCGCAGCGCGCCGATGACCCCCAGCGCGGCGGTCGCCAGCACGTCGGACGTGAGGCCCCGGTCGCGGCTCGACCGGTACGCCCGGTAGACGGCGGGGAAGAGCGCGTAGCTCAGGGCCTCCGCGTCGTCCGCCGCGGGGACGAGGGCCCGGACCTCGCGGACCGACTTCTCGAACTCGGGCGGGAGGAGGTCGGCGGGTCGGCCGCTGATGGCCGGGTTGCCCGCCGTCACGACGCGAACGAGCTCGGGGTCGAGCGGCCCCGGCGGGGTCCCATACAGCCCGCGCACGTAGTCGCGGACCTCCTGGGTGACCGTGCGGTACCGTCCCCCGGTGAGGACGTTGAAGACCGCCTGGATGCCGACGATCTGGCTCGTGGGCGTCACGAGCGGCGGGTACCCGAGGTCCGCGCGGACGCGCGGGACCTCCGCGAGCACCTCCTTGAGCCGGTCGCTCGCGTCCTGCTCGGCGAGCTGGGAGAGAAGGTTCGAGAGCATCCCGCCGGGGATCTGGTGCGTGAGGATCCCCGGGTCGGTCTGGAGCGAGCGGAGGTTGAGGAGCGGACGGTACCGGTCCATCACCGTCGCGAAGTGGCTCGCCAGGTCGGCCAGGGCGTGCAGGTCGAGGCGCGGGTCCTGCGGGGTCCCGTGCATCGCGGCGACGAGCGTCTCCGTCGGCGGCTGGGAGGCGCCTCCCGCGAACGGGCTCAGGGCGCCGTCCACGGCCACCGCGCCCGCCTCCGCGACCGCGAGGCAGGTGAGGGTCGAGAGCCCGCTCGCCGAGTGGGTGTGGACGACGACCGGGAGGCCGACCTCGCGGACGAGGGCGCGGACCAGCTCGGCCCCCTCCCCCGGCGGCATGAAGCCGCCCATGTCCTTCACGCAGAGCTCGTCGGCGCCGGCTTCGGCGAGCCGGTGGCCGAGCGCGACGAACGACTCGAGGGTGTGGACCGGGGACTGGGTATAGCAGATCGTACCCTGGGCGCGCGCCCCGGCCTTGCGGACGGCGTCGAGGGCCACCTGCATGTTCCTCGAGTCGTTGAGCGCGTCGAAGACACGGAAGATGTCGACCCCCTGCCGCGCGGCCTCGGCCACGAACTTCCGGACGACGTCGTCGGGGTAGTGCCGGTAGCCGACGAGGTTCTGGCCTCGCAGGAGCATCTGGAGGGGCGTACGGGGCATCGCCTTCTTCAGGAGACGGAGCCGCTCCCACGGGTCCTCCCCCAGGAAACGGAGACAGACGTCGAAGGTCGCGCCGCCCCAGACCTCGAGGGACCGGTACCCGATGGCGTCGAGACGTTCTGCGGCGGGCAGCATGTCCCGCGTCCGCATGCGGGTCGCGATCAGCGACTGGTGGCCGTCCCGGAGGACCGTCTCCGTGATGCCGACCATCGGACGCGTCTCCGTCCTACAGCGGGAGGTTCCCGTGCTTCCGCGCGGGGCGGTCGTCGCGCTTCGTGCCGAGCAGATGGAGCCCCTGGACAAGGCGCGCGCGCGTCTCGGCCGGGTCGATGACGTCGTCGATGTACCCGCGCTCCGCGGCGAGGTACGGGTTCAAGAACTCGGCCTTGTAGTCGGCCACCAGGCGGGCCCGCACGGCCGCCTGCTCCTCCGCGGGCGCTCCGTCGATCTCTCGCCGGAAGAGGATGTTCACGGCTCCCTCGGCGCCCATCACGGCGATCTCGGCCGTCGGCCAGGCGAGGTTCAGGTCGCCTCCCAGATGCTTCGAGCACATCACGTCGTAGGCGCCCCCGTAGGCCTTCCGCAGGATGACGGTCAGCATCGGCACCGTGGCCTCCGCGTAGGCGTAGAGCAGCTTCGCGCCGTGGCGGATGATCCCCCCGTATTCCTGCGCGGTCCCGGGGAGGAACCCCGGCACGTCCACGAACGTGAGGAGCGGCAGGTTGAACGCGTCACAGAACCGGACGAACCGCGCCGCCTTCGTCGACGCCAGGATGTCGAGCGTGCCCGCGAGCACGCTCGGATTGTTCGCGACGACCCCGACGGGGTGGCCGTCGAGCCGGGCGAACCCGACGACGATGTTCTGGGCCCAGCCCGCGTGCACCTCGAGGAAGGAGTCGACGTCGACGACCCGCTGGACCACGGCATGGACGTCGTAGGGGGCGTTCGAGTCCTCCGGGACGACCTGTTCGAGCTCGGTCGCGGCGACGTCCGGCGGGGCGGCGGCCGCCGCTGCCGGGGGCTCCTCGAGGTTATTGAGAGGTAGATAGGAGAGCAGGCGACGGGCGAGGGCGAGCGCCTCGGCGTCCGAGCTCGCCGTGAAGTGGGAGACGCCGCTCACCGTCCCGTGCGTGTCGGCCCCGCCGAGCTGGTCGAACGTGACCTCCTCGCCGGTCACGCTCCGGATCACGTCCGGCCCGGTGATGAACATGTGGGCGGTCCCCCGCGCCATGATGACGAAGTCGGTGATCGCGGGAGAGTAGACGGCCCCGCCGGCGCACGGGCCGAGGATGAGCGAGAGCTGCGGGACGACCCCGGAGAGCTCGACGTTCCGGAAGAAGACGTCCCCGTAGCCGCCGAGGCTCATCACGCCCTCCTGGATGCGGGCGCCCCCGGAGTCGTTCAGCCCGACGATCGGGACCCCCGCCTTCCGCGCGGTGTCCATGACCTTGACGATCTTCATCGCGTGCGCTTCCCCGAGCGCTCCCCCGAAGACGGTCGCGTCCTGGGCGAAGGCGCAGACCGGTCGTCCCTCGACCTCCCCCCACCCGGTGACGACGCCGTCGCCCGGGATCCGCCGCTCCTCGAGCCCGAACTTGTTCACCCGGTGCGTCACGAACGGGTCGATCTCGACGAACGAGCCGGGGTCGAAGAACGCCTCCAACCGCTCCCGCGCGGTCATCTTTCCACCGGCGCGGTGCCGGGCGACGCGCTCGGCGCCGCCGCCTTCCTTCGCGCTCTTCTTCAGCGCGTTCCAGCGGTCGAACGCGGGCTTCACGGTTCGACCACCAGGTCCCCCGCCCGCACCGCCACCGGTCCGTCGGGCGTGGCGAGCCAGAGCTCTCCCTCTTCGCCGAGCGCGGTGATCACCCCGGACAGCGTGCCGTCGACGGTCGCCCGTCGACCGACCCCGTGCAGGGCGGCCCGGCATTCCGCGAGCACGGTCTCCGACCCGCCCGGCTCGCCGAGGGCCTCGACCGCGGAGCGGGCGGCCGACACGACGAGCTCCTCGACGTCGTCGAGCGACGGGGCCCGGTGAACGAGCTGAGCCAGCGTCACGACCTGGGAGCGCACCTCGGGAGGGAACGCGGAGGGCGGGGTCGAAACGTTCAGGCCCACGCCGATCACAGCGGCGCGGCCTAGCGAAGGGGAGTCGACCTCATCGACCAGGATTCCGCCGACCTTGCGGGCGCGGTCGGCCTCGACGACGAGGAGGTCGTTCGGCCACTTCAGCGCGAGGCGGAGCCCGTACCGGTCGGCCAGGGCCCGTCCGATGCGGGCGCCCACGGCGAGCGGCAGCAGCGACGCGTCCTCCCGCGGCGAGCGGAGGATGAGGGAGAGATAGAGGCCGCCCTCGGGCGACACCCAGCGATGGTCGAGCCGACCGCGGCCCGAGGTCTGTCGGCGGGCCACGACCCGGGTTCCCGCCGGAGCGCCCGCCCGAGCCCGGCGGACCGCCTCGGTCTGCGTGGAGGGGAGCTCCGCCCGGAACTCTCGATCGCTCACTCGACCGACCTCCCCGAGGCGGGGACGGTCCGTCGCCCTTAACGGTTTGCCGGTCGCGGGATGCCTCGCGGAGGTTGTCGGTGCTCCACGCGCAACGGCCGGCCAGACGGTCAGACCGGGAGGGGGCCGAAGAACTCGAGCCAGTTGCCGTCGGGGTCGCGGGTGAACACGAGGTTCTCGTGGGACTCCCGAATTCGGGCCACGATCGGGAGCTTCCGACGACGGAGCTCGGCCTCCCAGGCCTCCACGTCGGAGACTCGGAACCCGAAATGGTCGAATTCGGTGCCCCGCCGAAACGGCTCGTAGAACCGGTTCGACCGGGGGTAGAAATTGAGCTCGAGCGCCTGGCGGGCCCCCGGGAAGGTAAGGTGCACCCACTTTCCGCCGTGTTCCATGGTCCCCCGCCGGTAGACCTTGAACCCGAGCCTCCGGTAGAATCGGAGGGATCGCTCGAGCTTCCGGACCCGGATCCCGCTGTAGACGAGCTCGACCTTGACCCTCGCCATCCGCAACGGGAGCTGGCGAGGGGGGATATCCCTTGCCCGCCCCGACCTCCTCGTCACGCCTATACGCGGGCCGGGATGGGGCGGGCATGAGCAGCGTGCAGGAACTTCTCGAGAAGCTGGCGCCGGACATCGAGGCGGAGCTCAAGCCTCGACTGCAAGGGTTCATCGGCGCGTTCGTTCGCGCCTATCTCCCGCAGCACTGGTCGTTCGAGACGGAGGAGGGCACGAGCACGGTACGGATCGACCCGACGGGAGCGGTGACCGTGGTAGCCGGCGCGGTGAAGTCGCCCGACGTCACCGTCAAGGGACCCCACGACCGGTTGCAGGAGATCCTCTCGAAGCGCGAGCGGCCCTCGGGCAGGGTCACGGACGTGTCGGTCGTCGCCCACACGGCCAAGGGGCGGGCGGCGCTCGACCAGGTCCGCGGCCGCTTCGGTTTCTAAGGCGGCCCTACCCGCTCGTCTCGAGCTCGCGGAGCCGCCGGACCATCTTGACGACCGCCCGCACCGCGTTCGCCGCGTTCTCGATCCGGTCCTGGGCCTGGAGGCGGGTCTCGCCGGGGCCTGAGATGCCTAGGCCGAGGGGCTTTCCGTGCTCGACCGAGAGGTCGGTCAGCTTCCGGGCGGCCTGGTTCATCACGACCTCGTCGTGGTCGGTCTCGCCCTCGATGACGGCACCGAGGGCGACGACCCCGTCGACGTCCTTCTGACGGAAGAGCGCCTGGACCGCGAGCGGGATGTCGTAGACGCCCGGGGTCTTGACGACCGGCCCGAGGGTCGCGCCGAGGAACTCGACCTCCTCCTTGGCCCGCTCGAGCATCAGGAGCGTCACGTCGTAGTTGAACTCGCTCGCCACGATCGCCACCCGCACGTCCGACTGGTCTCGCTGCTTCGCCATCGATGTTCTCCGTAAGGACCGTGAGTCAACGCACCGGCCGCGCGGGGCCCGCGTCCGGGAACCCCTGGCGGAGGCCTTGGCCCGCCCCGCGCTCGAGGTCCCGCGGCCGGAAGAGGAGGGAGTAGGCGTTGACCGCATGCTCCTCGGCCCTTCGGCGGGCGAGGGTCGCGAGCTCGCGGGGAGTCTCGGCCTCCCCCTCGAAGACAAAGCATTCCACCACCGGCTTCGCCTCGAGCACGCCGGCGTAGAGGAGCCCGAGGGAGGCCTCGTGGGCGCACGTCCGGTCGTATTCCGCCTTCCCGGGCATCCCGAGCGCGAGGCAGAGGTCGACCTTCTCCTCGAGGAACAGCTGGCGGCAGGCGACCGGGAGGTCCTTGATTCCCGGGACCGTCCGGCGGACGATGCGGAAGCCGGTCCCCTGGCCTCGGAGCGTCTTCACCGCGGCGTCCGCCATGTCGACGCGCGCGAACGTCGTGTCGACCACCCCGATCTTCTTCACGGGGTCGGCTCCCGGGCCGCGGAGGCCCGCTCGAGAATCCGTTCGACGAGCCGGCGGGTTGCGAGCTCGTCGTGGGGGTAGGCCTTGATCCGGACGACCTTGAGAGGGACCCCGCGACGGGCGCACTCGGCCTCGACCTCCGCCTCGTTCCAGATCTGGTCGTAGCCGAGGGCGATGATGTTGGGCCGCTCCTGGACGACGGTCTCGTAGATGTCGGTCGTCGAGCCGAGGACGGCCCGGTCGACCGGCTTCAGCGCCTCGACCATCTCGCGACGAAGGTTCTCCGGAACGTAGGTCTCCCGCTTCAGGCGCCGCGCCGTCTTGTCGCGGGCGACGACCACCACGAGCTCGTCGCCGAGCTTGCGAGCCTCGGTCAAGAAGAAAACGTGGCCTGGATGGAGGAGGTCGAAGACCCCCGTGGCCATTACGCGGACGACCATCTCCGCCACGCGTCCGCGATCGTTCGGCCCTCGAGGAACGGCCAACCGTGCGCGTCGGCCCAACGACGCGCCGCCTCCGGCGCGCGCGCCCCCCCCGAGTCCCCCAGCATCTCCGTGACGGTCACCGACTCGGAGAGGCCCGCCATGCGGGCGAGCGAGACGGCGAGCTCCGTATGGCCCTTTCGCTCGGCGGTGAGGCCGGGCGCGGCGTACAGGAGCGGGACGTGGCCCGGCGAGACGAACTCCGCTCGGAACCGCTCGCGCAGGTCCGCGTCGGAGAGGTGGGGGGCGGCGGCGGCGATCTCCCCGACCGTGCGGATCGTGGTCGCCCGGTCGTTGTCCGGAACCCCCGTGAAGTTGGAGCGATGGTTGACCGTGATCCCGAAGGCGCTGCGACGGTCGTACCGGGGGGCCTCGCTGAGGCCCGCCAAGCCCGGGAACTCCCGGACGCCGAGCGCGAGGAGGTCCGACAGGAACGGCAGGTCGAGCCGGTGGCGGAGCTCGTCGGAGATCGCCGTGCAGATGAGGCCGCCGGCTTCGCGACGGGCGAGGTGGACGAGCTCGGGCGACGCGCGCTCCGAGAGGAAGACCAGGTCGGTCTCCCCCTCCCGGTCGGCCGCGTCGAAGATCAGCACCGGCTCCCCCTCCGCGAGCGACCGGGCGGCGGTCTCAAGCTCCGGGGGGACCGGTGGCCGGCGTTCCACTCGCAACACGGGAGTGCGACCGGCACTTCGGTAATAAGCGCGTTGTAACTACTCAAAAAAGGGTTGATGGCCGATGGGGGAACGAGATAGGACGTACCGCGTCAGCGGATCGGACCACGTACCGAACGCCCCGAAGGGCGTTCTTAGGAGGTGATCCATCTGCAGGTTCCCCTACAGATACCTTGTTACGACTTAGTCCCCCTTGCTGAACCGAAGTTCGAGCGACCCAAATGAGTCACCCTCACTCCGACCCAACTCGGATGACTTGACGGGCGGTGTGTGCAAAGAGCAGGGGCACATTCACCGCGGGATGTTGACCCGCGATTACTACGGAATCCATTTTCATGAGGGCGAGTTACAGCCCTCAATCCAGACTACGATGGGGTTTCAGGATTGCCTTCCCCTTTCGGGGTCGGATCCCATTGTC
>JASHYQ010000310.1 GCA_030042955.1 Thermoplasmata archaeon | reverse complement strand
GGATGTATGACTCCCAGGCCGAGGCGGTTCACGTGACGGGCACGCTGAGCTTCTTTGCGCCGCTGATCTGAGGTCTCGGCCCACTCCTCCTGCCGTGGCATCGTTGCGATGGCTATGGATCGGAAGGAGGTGCTCACCCGCCTCCGGGGGGCGGGAGGCCCAGGTCCTGCTTCTTCTTCGAACTGCGGGAGAGAACGATTCTCGCCAGGCTGGCCAAGATTACAACCACAACTCCGGCAAGGATCGAGCACCCCAGCTTTCCTGGCGAGCCCGGGAGGGTGGAGGAGAGCGAAGACGCCAACGGGCGAGGTGGGGGACGAGGACGAGCTCGTCGTCGAACGGTCCGCCACCGTAGTCGAGGAGGCCGGGGCGAAAGGGCCGCTCAGGTCTTCGGACGGGACGGGTCGAACCTGATGCGTACGCCGACCGATTCGCTCTTCACTTCGATCGGACCCGATTCCGGGGACGGCACGAAGCCCCCGACGGCGCCGACACTGTAGGCATGGGTTCCGGGGGCTACGCTGAACGTGATGGCATCCTCTTCGGCCTTCTGGACGCTCCCGTCGAGGGCTACCGACCACTGGGTCCCGGCGGGGAGCCCAGATTCCTTGAACACGACCAGACGCCTTCGCCGCCGGGCCGCGGCGAGAAGCAGGATCACGAGCAACAGGGTGGCCAGGACGGCGAGGAGAAGATATCCCTCCAAACCGGTCAGGCCAAGGAATCCTGAGCTCGGAGAGGTGGGCGGGGGGGTCGAGGACGCGGTGAAGTTGATCTCCCGCGAGACGGGGGCCCCGCTCACCTCCAGCGATCCCGAGCTCGGGGCCGACGAATAGCCCGGAACGGTCCCGACCGAGAACGAGTAGGTGTCGTTGCCCTCGGTGAACTGGATGGTGTCGGTCGTGGAACTCATGGGGGAGCCCTCGAGGGTCACGGTCCACGAAGTCCCACTGGGCAGGCCATTCTCGGTGAAGGTGACGGGATACTTCCCCGGTAGCGAGACCGTGAAGACTATGGTTACCGACTGAGGGCCGCCGTTTACCGTGACCGGGCCAGAGGCTGGCGTCGCCAAGTAGCCCGTCACGGTCCCGACGGTGAACGAGTAGGACCCGTCGGGCACCGAGTACGCAATGGAGGTCGTCGTGGTCGAGCGCGGGGTGGAGTTGAAGGTGACGCTCCAAGAGGTACCGCTCGGAAGGCCGGATTCGATAAAGGTGACCGGATACGTCCCCGGCGGGACGGCGGCGAACACTATCGTGACGGCCTGGGGGCCCCCGTTCACCGTCACCGGGCCGGAGGCCGGCGTGGGTGTGTAGCCGGTCACGGGTCCCACGGTGAACGAGTACGACCCGTCCAGCACCGAGTAGCCGATCGAGGTCGTCGTGGACGAGTTGAGCGTGGAGTTGAAGGTGACGCTCCAGAGGGTCCCGCTGGGTAGACCCGTCTCGGTAAACGTCACCGGGTAGTGGGTCGGGCTCGGACCGCTCTGGGGGGTGATGACCGCGACCGTTCCGTCGGTCGAGTCGCCGGAGTAGACGTCGCCCGTCACGGGGTCGAAGGCCACGGACGAGGGGGTGAATCCATCGGGAGAGATCGATCCGACGGTGGTGTCGGTCACGTCCGAGATCACCGTGATGTTCTCGAAGTCGCCGTTGAAGTTGCCGACGAAAATCTCGTCGGCCCCCGGGTCGTAGGCCGGCCCCCACGCAAAGGTGCCGGTGTAGACCGTCGCGATCACCTTGTTGGTCGAGTCGGAGATCACGCTCACGTTGTCGCTGCCGAAGTTCGTGGCAAAGATCTCGCCCTTCCCGCTATCGTAGACCATGCCACCGATGGGATTGGTTCCGATGTTGATGGAGGCCACGATCGTGTTCGTGGTGTCGTTGATCACGGTGACGTTGGAGCTGGAGATCTCCGTCCCGGCGTTCGCCACGAAGACCTCTCCTTTTCCGCTGTCGTAAACAAGGCTCCAGGGGTCGGTCCCGACGTTCCGGACCACGCCGACGATGGTGTTCGTGGTGTCGTTGACGATGGTGACGTTGTTGCCGCCGCCTTCGTTGCCCACGAAGATCTCTCCCTTTGCGGAATCGTAAGCCAGACCGGTCGGCGCGACGCCCGGGAGGGGAATCGTATCCACCAGGGTGTCGGTGGTGTCGTTGATGACACTGAGGCCAAACCCACCGGAGGAGTCTGCCGTGAAGACCTCCCCTTTGCCGCGGTCGTACACTGCCTGGGTGGGCACGGGGTTCCCGGGAAGCCGCACCATCGCCACCACGTGGTCCGTCGTGTCCGAGACGACAGCTACCTGGCCGGAGTACTCATCGGTGAGGAACTCCTCCTGATGGGCGCTGTCGTACGCCCAGTAGCGCGAGGTGAAGGTCAGGAGAACGTTCTCTACCACCGTGTTCGAGGTGCCGGAGATTGCACTCGCGTACGCCGGCGCGCCGTTCAGGACCCACACTTCCCCTTGGCCCGAGTCGTACGCCGCACCGTTTTGAGCGATGTCTAGGGGCACGGTAGCGACCACGGTGTTCGTAGCGTCCGAGATGACGCTCTCGTTCTGATGACCGCAGGTGAAGAAGACTTCGTTCTGAGCGGGGTCGTAGGCAGCCGCCGTGGCCGCCCCGACGGTCAGGTCGATCGACAGAAGCACCGTGTCCGTTGTGTCGTTGATCACGCTCACGTTGGCTGAGTCGTCGTTGGCCACGAATACTTCGCCCTTCTTACTATCGTAGGCGATTGCGTCGGGGTAGCTCCCGACAGGGATCGACTTGACCAGCGTGTTGGACGCATCGGAGATTACGCTCACGTTGTCTCCGAACCCATCGTTGGCAGCAAAGATCTGGTGCGTCCCCGAGTCGTAGGCCAAGGCCTGAGGAAGCTCATCGTAGAGGCTGATCGTCGCGACCACCTTGTTCGTGGCCGTGCTGATGACGCTGATGTTCGAGGAGTCTCCACTCGAGGCAAACACCTCGCCGAGCCCGCTGTCGTAAGCGAGTCCGTTGGTGTTGTATTCGGTGACATCCCCTATGGGAACCGTCGCGACGAGCGTGTTCGTCGCGGCAGAGATGACTGCCACGGTGCCGGGGGACCCCGTGTACTCGGTAAAGATCTCGTTGTCCTTGTAATCGTAAGCGATGGAAGTGAGGTACTGAGCCGTGTCGAGGGGCTCGAACAGGTCCACGACCTCGTTGGTGG
Organism: Thermoplasmata archaeon; assembly: GCA_030042955.1. Taxonomy (GTDB): domain Archaea; phylum Thermoplasmatota; class Thermoplasmata; order Lutacidiplasmatales; family UBA184; genus Lutacidiplasma. The sequence continues at coordinate 2,248 of JASHYQ010000310.1, read as the reverse complement.
TGTCGGAGATCACGCTGATCGAGTCCCCGAAGCTCGCGACATAGATCTCTCCCGAGAGATTGTCGTACGCCAGCGACGTGGCCTCGCCCGCGACGCTGTCGAGCGGGACCGGGAAGTTTCCGGGGACGAGAGAGTTGTTGAAGACTACGAGAGTGCTTGACACAGCCCATTGGGTCGCGGACGGCGAGGGCGTCTGAGGTGGTTCGGAAGCTGGCGCAGCCGTCGACGGCCCCGAACGACCTGACCCGACGTTCGGGCTCTCGCTCCGAGCTACGGAGACCGGTGGCAGGCCACCGTGACGAGCGACGGGACTAGAAGACCCCGCATGAAGCGCCGGAATCACCGAGCCGAGGGCGGCGGTCGCACTGAAGACGACGACCGCCAGAACCACCGCGCGACGAATCGGCACGCGCATCAATGGTCCGTGCGGGTCCGGTACTCAAACGTACAGCGGTCGACCTCCGGGCCGACGGACCGATGTGGTACTATAAGGAAGCGGCAGGTGGCTGAGACTCGGGACGAGAACGCTCCCGCGAGTGGGTCAGGGACCCGTCCGAGAACGGCGGACGCGCGGGCCGACACGGTGAGGGCCACCGGCCCTGCCGAAGCGCGGGCTCATCCTCCGAAGGACTGGGCGACTTGAGCCGGGGGTCGTAGCAACCCGCATCACCCCCACAGGGAGCCGATCGCCACCATGCTCCCCTCAAGACACCAAGGATCATTGTCTCCGGCGGGGAGGTAATCGCCTCACGGGGAAGCAGGCACGGCGGCCAAGAGGGTAGAAGAGAGAACGTCCGCTCGGCGAGCAGAACGGGGAGGCCGGATATCGGCGGGTCAACGATGGGATCGAACGGTTCCGAGCTCGCCCTCGGGTGCTTAGGGACCAGGCCCCGCCGGAACGGGAGCGGAGGTACTCCCACCCCCCGGGGGTCGAATCCACCGCGCGCCTACGTCGCGCGGAGATCGTTTGGATCCGGTCCATTCCCCGAGAGGGTTGATAAGCGCTCTGAAATCATACGGCTGAACGGTGACGGATGGCGCCCGTGAGTGAGCCCAGCTATGACGAGCGATACTCGCGAGCTGGCTGGTATTGGGGGACGAAGCCGTCCGGACTGGCTCGGGACGTCCTGCGAGTCGTTCGTTCGCTGCCGCGGCGGTCCCGACAGCTGGTCGACCTAGGTTCGGGCGAGGGGAGGGACTCGATCTACTTTGCGCGGAACGGGTTCCGCGTCGAGGGGGTGGATCTCTCCCGAGTCGGTATCGTCAAGGCGGCACGGCGTGCGGCCCGGCTCGGACTCAGAATACGGTTTCATGTCGGAGATGTTCGGACCTACCGGCTCAAGCGCCCGCTCGATGTGGTGTTCTGCTCCGGGGCTCTGAACAATCTCCCGCGACGAATCCGGGCGGCCCGGCTCGCTCATTTCAAGGCGAACACCGTGCCCGGGGGAATCAACGCGATGAACGCCTTCGTCCCCAAGCCCTACCTTGCACCCTCTCCCGAGATGGACCCGTCCGAGTCTCCCTTTCGTTCGGGGGAGTTGCTCGGCTACTACGGGGACTGGAGGATCCTGGACTCGGGACAGCTGGAGTTCGATTGTAACTCGAGCGGCGTACCCCACCGGCACGCGATGGACGTGGTCATCGCCCAGAAGCCCGACTGAGCCAACTCCTTTCAAAGATGGGTGGGTGGGCCGGAACTCGCCCTCTGCCGCCTCTGCGTGGGTCTCTCGCCCCGGAACCCGTAACCCTCGGGGCACGGGCGTGGGGGTGTTTGGACTACCACTTGGTCAAACTCTCAAGTTTCGACCGGCTCTAAACGGCGAATGACGGTACAGATGCCGAGGTCTGTTCCACGAGTCTTCTTGCTAGCGCGAAGCCCCTGTTGCGGGAAAATGTGCTTCCATCGGACCGGCGCTTCTCTGCGTGAATCCAGATGCCTTCCACCGTGGCTGGAGATCTCAGTAGCCCAGCCCACGCAATCTCGGAAGCCCCGGATAGGGTGGGACCGAAGCTAGCGGTCGCTCTCCTAAGTCCTCCGTTCGCCGGTTTTCTGGCGCGGGTCCGCTGATGCCCAAGTCAATTGCCGCAGTATCTCATGATACTCTTCCGTGGAAATCTCGCCGTGAGCGAACCGACGTCCCGCCCTAAGACGCTCATATTCCACGCGAGTTATCTCGCCTCGTTTGAACCGCTTCCACGCTGCTCGTTCCTCGACATCCGACAGACGGCGTCCGCTGTCCGGCTCGCC
>JASHYQ010000309.1 GCA_030042955.1 Thermoplasmata archaeon | reverse complement strand
GGGTCACCCGCAGGCGATCTGCCGTCTGAGTCCGAGAGAACTCCTCGAGCTTACTCGAGGTCGTCCGGTCCCCGTGGTCCCCCAGCCCCACTCGACCGACGAGGCGGCCCCCTGGGTCACCTTCGACTGCTACGGCACCCTGGTCGACTGGCGGACGGGCCTCCTCGAGGCGCTTCGAAGGGTCGGGGGCCTCCCGGCCAGTGCGGACGGAGACGGGCTCTTTCGCAGGTACCTTGTCGAAGAGCAGCGACTGGAGCAGGGCCCGTACCGCCCCTACCGGGAGGTCATGGCCGAGGCCCTCCTCCGCGCGACCGAGTCTCAAGGAACCCGCCTCTCTCGGTCCGATGCCGCGGCCCTCCCCGAGTCGATCCCCACATGGCCGCTCTTTCCGGATACTCGCGCAGCGCTCCGGAGCCTGAGCTCCCGCGGGGTCCACCTGGCCGTCCTATCGAACAACGACGAGGACCTGCTGCGGGCGACGTTATCGGCCAATGACCTCCACGTGACGATCTCGGTCTCCGCCGAGCGCGTGAAGGCCTACAAGCCAGCGCTGGCCCACTGGGCCCGGTTCCTCAAGGAATCCGGCGCCCGACCGGAGAACGTCTGGCATGCCTCGGGCGGGTACGAATACGACCTCCCTCCCGCAGCATCGTTCGGGCTTCGAACCGTCTACGTCGCGCGGTACGAGCCGCTCCGACCGGGACTTACGGCGGACGTCGTGGTCCCGGACCTCGACGAGCTGGCCACCCTGCGCTTGCGAGGGAATCGCGCCGAGAGTGAAGCCGGTGGGCAGGGCCGGGCCTAGAGCCGCGACCCGCTCGGACGGAAAATTCGACTGCGACGGCGCGCTTTCGCAACCGCGCGGTCTACGAGCGTGACCCCAATCCCGGGTCCGCGCGGGACAGCGAGGGTGCTCCCCGCGCCCAAATCAAAGGGACGGTCGATGATCTCGGTCAGGTAGTATCGTCGGCTTGCCGAGAGGTCCGCGGGCAGGGTGAAGTTCGGCAGCGAGGCGAGGGCGACCCCGTGAGCTCGGCCCACACCGGTCTCGAGCATGCCCCCCACCCAGGCGGGGACGCGGGCCCCCGCCGCCGCCTGAGCGAGCTCGCGCGAGACGGTGAGCCCGCCGACGCGGCCGGGTTTGACGTTGAGGCTGCTGATCGCCCGACGCTCGAGGGCATCATCGAGCGAGGCTCGGTCGACGACCGATTCATCCAGGCAGACCCGGAACGTTCGCCCTCGGTTCAGGAGCGCGTGCGCCTCGACCTCGTGCTCCGCGAAGGGTTGTTCCACCTGCTCCACCCCGTAGCGGGACGCCCACCGGGCAATGGCGCCGACCGCGCTCGTCGGATAGGCCTGATTGGCGTCGACCCACAGCCGGAGGTCCGGATAGGCACGACGCACGGCGCGGACCGGCTCCTCGTCCCAGCCGGGCCGAACCTTCAGTTTCACCCGGCGGTATCCGTCCTCGAGGTAATCCCCCACGCGCTGAACGAGGGTGGGCACCGAGCCCTGGATCCCGACGCTGACTCCGACCTCGACCCGACGCTTCCGACCCCCGAGCATCTCGGCCAGGGACCGGCGGTGTTCTCGGGCGTAGAGGTCCCAGAGCGCCATCTCGGCCACGGCCTTCGCCATCGGGTGGCCCCGGAGCGTCCCGACTCGACCGAGAAACTCCGAGGGGGTCGCGACCTCCCGGCGGAGCAAGTCGGGGAGGAGGTACCGGTGGAGCATCCATCGGGCCGTCTCCACGGCCTCACTGGAGTACAGCGGGTCCCGCGCCGCGACACACTCCGCGAGCCCCTCCTCCCCACTCCGACCGTGGAGCGTGAGCAAGAGGAGTCGCCGCCGCTTCTCGACACCGAAGCTCGTTTCAAACGGTTCGACCAGCGGAAGCTCGAGCTCGTCGAGCTGGGCCGAGAGGACCTGCACCGACCTCACTCCTTCCGGGCCCGATGCCCACCGGGCGCCCGTCGTCCCTTCGAGAGGAAGTAGAAGGTCCTCGGCTCGGGCCCCTCCCGAATCACCGCCACGTCGTCCACTCGGTACCCCGCCGCGAAGCAGTCGCCGAGCGCCTTTCGGCTGGCCTCCCGCCAGGCCGCGATGGAATCCGGCGCCCGGCTCCGCATCGAGGGCAAGTCGAACGGGATCTCGAGCGTGACCCAGGGCTGGGAGGGCGTTGCAACATCGGTGGGCGTCCTTAGGCCATGGCGGTCGACCGCGGTATGGATCGTCGGCTCCGAGGCCCGCCACCGCGCCCGATCCTGCTCCGCCGAAGGGTACCGCCGTTCGACCCTCTTTCTGACGAGAGCCGACGTTAGGTCCCACCGGACCCGGACGCGGTCCGTCTCCAATCCCCGGTCCACCTCCGAGCCCATCTCGCCATAGTAGCGGACATGGTACGTCTCCGGACGGGCGCCCAACCGCCGTACGTTCAGGACCGCCTTCTGGCTCTGCAGAGGGTCGAACGTCCAGCGGATCTCGGTAAGCCCCTGCTTGAGCACCTCCTCCCGCTGGTACGACTTGAGAGAGAACCCGAGCTCTCGGCCCTGGTACGCCGGCCGGACGGCGGTCATGTGCGAATAGTGGAACAGCCCGTCCCTGTCACGCCCGAGGAAACCGAGCGAGAAACCGGCCAACCGGTCTCCGTCAAACGCTCCGAGGACCAGGCCCCCGTTGTCCTCAAGGGCCCGTTGCAGCGGGCTGGGCACTGGGTGCTCGGTAGTCATCCCCCAGGCTTCGACCTGCGCTTCCTCCACCTGGCGGAACCCTTCGGATGTCTGTACGTGGCGGAATTCGAAGTCGTGACCGCTCCCGGGGGAGGACATCGGGGACCTCTCGCACGGGAACTGCTCACGGTAGAAAAGCGGTCAGCCCTAGCGACCTCGGGTCACGTGGAGGGCGCGGGAGGGCGGCCGATCCCGGCGAGTCGAACCGGTGGGCGAGCGGCGCCCTGGGGGTCGGGAGGGTTACAACGGACCGGAATCTATCGGGGCGGGACCGGGGGCCCCGGGGGCGTCTATCGGGGGTGCCGGGGATCCAGGGAGTTGTTCCCGACGGGCCGAGAAGATCCCCGCCAGCGCGGGCCGGAGGCTGCGAACGTAGGGAAGCGCGCGGACGACCATGTAGATGATGAAGATGATCGTGACGATGAAGAAGC